>JAISRT010000023.1 GCA_031273495.1 Candidatus Ancillula kalotermitis
ACGCAGGGCAAAAGGATTCAGGAATATGGATAACTTCATCAATATGATCTATCTGGTTTGTTCAAACCTAAAATTGGAGAAATTAAGTTACCCTACCCACTCAATTTGACGAAGAGCCGATTTAGTTTTAGATTAGTTTGCTGGTGGAGGCACAACTCTGGTCGAAGCAAAATTGTTAAATCGGAAAATTATAGGTGTTGATATTAATGAGATAGCGTTGGAGAGATGCAGAGATAAGGTCGATTTTGAACACGAAACTGCAAAGGGTACGGTCACAATAATAAACGGAAATGCGGCTAACCTTGACTTTATTAAAGATTCATCAATTGATTTTATCTGCACCCACCCTCCATATGCTGATATCATCAAATATAGTGACGGTATAAAGGGAGATCTTTCTCAACTTCCTGTACCTGAGTTCATAAGCATGATGGAAAAGGTGGCAAATGAGTCGTTTCGGGTTCTAAAAAAGGGAAAGTTTTGCGCCATTCTTATGGGAGATACAAGGCAAAAGGGGCATATGATACCTATGAGTTTTGATGTCATGAAAAAGTTTGAAGACGCAGGATTTAGATTAAAAGAGCTGATTATCAAAGAGCAGCATAATTACAGGGCGACTGGTTTCTGGAAAAAAAGTAGTATAAAAAATAATTTTCTACTAATTGCTCATGAGTATTTATTTGTGTTTCATAAATTGTGAGAGTTCCTCTAAAACGTGAGTAACACCTGTGGTCTGGGTGACGGGTAGTCCGTCCACCCCGCGCCGAAACAGGTTCGTGTTTGAGTGAGTAAGTGTGCTAGACTAGAGGTATGAAACCGTCCGATTTTGTGCACTTACACTGCCATACAGATTTTAGTATGCTTGACGGTGCGGCACCAGTGCGGGATTTAGTGTCGGAGGTCGCCAGGCAGGGGCAGACCGCGGTCGCCGTGACTGATCATGGTGTCCTGCACGGAGCCTACGACCTGTGGAAGACTTGCAACGACACGAAGAATTTATTGCCGAAGCTCAATGAGAAGTTTGGTGTGGAAACGCTGCCCAAGGCGATTGTGGGGATTGAGGCCTACGTCACTCCGGGGACATCGCGCCACGACTCAAGCCGCGTGTTTTTCGCGGGGCCATACGGCGACAGTGAAGCAGACAAAGCTCGCAGACGAAATGACGTTTCAGCTGGTGGACGCTATACCCATATGACACTCTGGGCGGAAAGTAACGTGGGGTTGCACAACTTGTTCTGGATGCAAACGCAGGCGTCAAAGGACAGTGTTTTCCCGAAGTGGGCAAGAATTGACTACGACTTAATGAACCAGTATCACGAAGGGCTAATTGCGACCACGGGGTGTCCGAGCGGCGCAGTGCAGACGTATTTAAGACTCGGTATGTATAAGGAGGCGGTGCGCGAGGCGTCCAAAATGCAGGACATATTTGGCAAGAAGAACCTCTACGTTGAAATTATGGACCACGGTATCGAGTTCGAGCGGACCACGCGCGAGGGCTTGCTCAAGCTTGCAGATGCGATAGGTGCACCGATAGTGGCCACGAACGACCTACACTACACGAAAAAAGAGGACGCGTCTTCGCAGTCGGCGCTACTTTGCGTGGGCACGAACAACAACTACCTCACGCTTCCAGACGGCAGCAGTAACCCCAATTTCAGCACGGAAACACGAAACCAGTGGGGACAAGAAGAATACCAGAAGTATATGAACGACCAATTTCGCTTCGACGGCTCAGGATACTACGTGAAAAGTGCTGAGCAGATGGGCGAACTGTTTAAGGAACTCCCCGCTGCGATAAAATCCACAGTGGAAATTGCCGAACGCTGCAACATTAGTTTCGACCCCGAGATGGGTAAGTATATGCCGCATGTCGAGGTGCCCGGTGAAAAATCCGAAGACGAGTATTTTAGGGAGCGTGTGGTTGCAGGACTCAAAGAGCGCTTTCCAGACGGGTGCCCAGATGTTCCCGAGCAGGCGAAGCGTAACATCCCCGAGCAGTATGACAAAACCTACGAAGGGCAGTTAGAATATGAGGTCGATACAATCCTGCAGATGGGGTTCCCGAGCTATTTCTTGGTTGTCGCGGACTTCGTGAACTGGGCGAAGGACAACGGTATTTTCGTGGGGCCAGGGCGCGGGTCGGCTGCAGGTGCGTTAATCTCCTACTCGCTAAAAATCACTGACCTTGACCCAATTGAGCACAAACTTGTCTTCGAGCGATTTTTGAACCCCGAGCGCGTCAGTCTGCCTGATATTGACGTTGACTTTATGGAGGGTGGACGCGAGCAAGTTGTGGAATACTGCGCGAAAAAATACGGCTACGATAACGTGGCGCAGATAATAACATTCGGCAAGATACTAGCAAAGAACGCTTTAAGGGACGCGGCACGCATTCTGGGATACGACTATAACACTGGTGACAATCTTTCGAAGGCATTCCCAGAGACAATTGGGCAGAAAGAGCCACTAATACACGACCTCGTGCACAATGAGAAACACCCCAGGTTCAAAGAGGCACAAGATTTCCGTGCGTTGGTCGACTCCGATGAAAAGTATCAAAAAGTGGTAGAAACCGCAGTGGAAATTGAGGGTTTGATACGCGGCTGGGGGGTCCACGCATCAGGAGTTTTGGTGTCGGACACGCCTATTCCTGAAGTATGCCCGACAATTCGGAGGCAGACGGACGGGGCAACAATCACCCAATTCGAGGCCCACGGGTGCGAAGAGCTAGGGTTGGTGAAAATGGACTTCTTGGGGCTCAAGAATCTAAATACACTCAAGGCAACGCTCAAGAACATTGAGAAAACCACTGGGGAGCATCTTGACATCACGAAAATACCGTATAATGTCCCCGAGAGCGAAGACGACCCGTATTTCGAGAAGGTGAAGAAGGCGTATGATTTGATTTCACGTGCGGAAACACTTGGAGTTTTCCAGCTCGACGGCGAGGGTATGCGCACTTTGATGAAGAGGATGCAGCCCACTCGGTTTGACGATATTTCGGCGTGTATTGCACTGTTTCGACCAGGACCAATGGGGGTTAATGCACACAATGACTTTGCGGACAGGAAAAATGGGCGTCAGAAAATAACACCTATACACCCAGAAGTAGACGAAGCGCTCTCCGAGATTCTTGATGACACCTACGGACTAATTGTGTTCCAAGAGCAGATACAGTTTGCCGCACGGAAACTCGCAAACTACACTATGGGGCAAGCGGACAACCTCAGGCGCGCGATGGGCAAGAAGATTAAGTCGGAGCTCGACGCGAATTACGTCCCGTTCAGTAAGGGTATGCGCGAGAACGGTTACTCTGACGCGGCGATAAAAAAAGTCTGGGATGTCTTCGTTCCCTTTGCGGAATATGCCTTCAACCGTGCCCACACTGCGTGTTACGGGATGATTGCCTACCAAAATGCGTATCTCAAGGCGAACTACCCGACCGAGTATATGGCGGGACTACTGACCACTTTTGAAAACGCGCAGGGCAAGCTTGCGATTTATCTTGCGGAGTGTGCTAGAATGGGGATTAAGGTAGAAGTTCCTGATGTCAACAGGTCTGGGATTGACTTTGTGCCGGACCCGAAAAACAATTCGATACTGTTTGGGCTCGGGGCAGTGCGCAACGTTGGAGAAGGTGTCGCCGAGGAAATTATCGCTGCCCGCGAAGAAAAGGGAGCATTTCAAGACTTTAACGACTTCTTGACTAAAGTGCCCGACTCGGTCTGCAACAAGAGAAAAGTGGAGAGCTTGATTAAATCTGGTGCATTCGACAAGTTCAATAACACCCGGCGTGCCCTACTAGCCATCCACTCTGACGCAATTGACGCAGTGTTGCCGATAAAACGTAAAGAAGCTGAGGGGCAGTTTGACCTATTTTCATCACTTGGTATCGCCGAGGCGTCACAAACCAACGAAAAGCTTGAGATGAAGATACCTGAACTTCCCGAAATGGACCGTAGGACAAAGTTGGAGTTTGAGAAAGAGATGCTTGGTCTCTACGTGTCGGACCACCCACTCTCGCAGTTTGCCCAAGCACTTTCACGCGTCTCAGATTTCCCACTTTCGGCACTCAACGACGCGGACTCAATGAAGGGATACGGAACCAGAGGCGCAGACTTTAGGGGTTTACCGACTGTCGAGGTGTCCGGGATGGTCAAGAGCATCCAGAAACGTGTTTCAAGAAAGAGCGGTAAACCTTGGGCACAAATTATCCTCGAAGACCTCACTGGGTCCGCCAACATCGCCTTTTTCGGCAAGGCCTACGACAACAACATCGAGAAACTTGTCGTTGAGGAAATTGTTAAGATTAAAGGGCGGCTTGAGATTGCGGACGACGGCACAGGGAAGCTCAGTGCGTCCGAAGTGACGAAGTTAGACCTTAACGCAAATGACGAGATACCCGAAGTTAACTTGAAGTTCAGGCAGAGTCAGTGCTCACCAGACCAGATCAAGAAGCTGCAGGAGATTTTGACGCGGTATCACGGGGAGCAGACGGTGGTTCTTGAGGTTCAACTTAATGACAAGAAGAAAGAGTATCTACGCTTTCCTGACCAATACAACGTCAAGGCGTCGTCCTCTTTCTACGCTGAGCTCGCAGCAGAGTTCGGCAAGGTGTATTAGTTTTTGACCTGCTCTGTTAGAGGAAACTTCAAAAAAATCAGTACTCAATTAAGGGGCCACGGCCCCCCACCACCCAAGGCCAGTGTAGCGCAAAATGGTGGCAAAATGGTGTTGAAAGTGCATCGTGGTTAATAAGTCCTCTTTCTACGCTGAGCTCGCAGCAGAGTTCGGCAAGGTGTATTAGTTTTTCAACGTATAACGCAAAAAGTTCAGAAAAGTTAGAGTTTTTGGACGTATAACGCAAAAAGTTCAGAATGTGTTATACTACTGATATGAAAGTTGTATTTTGGGCAGGTGGTCTCGGGACGCGAATGGAGTCCTTGACCGAAGCCATGCCAAAACCAATGCTGGACATCGGTGGGAAGCCCATTTTGTGGCACCTTATGAAGTTCTTTAGTCACTTCGGCGTGCGGGACTTTATCGTTTGCGGTGGGTATAAGAACGAGTCAATAAAGCGGTATTTCTTGGATTATGCGGGTCTGATTGACGATTTCACGGTCAACACTGACTCGGGGGCACTTAACGTGCACGACACAGACCATGACGACAACTGGAACGTCACCATCAGCAACACTGGTGGCGAGACCTACACTGCGGGGCGCCTCTTGCGGGTCGAGAAATACATTCGCGGTGAGAACGCTGGGAAGCCACAGCAGCCTGGTGAGGAACCCTTTATAGTGACCTATGGTGACTCACTTGGAGATGTTAACATTTCCTCGCTAGTTGAACAGCACAAGAAGGGCGGTAAAATCGCTACTGTGACCGCAATACAGCCCATAACGCGGTATGGTGTGATCGAGTTTGACGAAGACGGAAGTGTTGTTGACTTCAAGGAGAAACCGCAAATGAAGGAGTGGGTCAACGCAGGGTTCTTCGTGCTAGAGCCCGCAGTGTTCGACATTATACGCAAATGTCCCGACGGCGCGGAAAAGACCATGTTTGAAGCCGCACCGATAACTGAACTTGTCAAGACAGGGCAACTTCAAGTGTTCAAGCACAACGGATACTATCAACCAGTTGACACCCCGCGCGAGCTCAAGGAGGTTAACAAATTATGGAAGAACTGGAAGGCACCGTGGGAGGTTTGGAAAAGAAAGTAGGGAAAATGCACTATTTAGTTACAGGGCACACTGGGTTTAAGGGTGCTTGGTTATGTCTTATGCTGCTCGAACAGGGGCACAAAGTGTCGGGCATTTCACTTGAACCATACGAACTACCTGCACTTGAAGGGGTCGCTGAGGAACGGCAGATTACTAAGGGTGTATATGAACTTGCACAAGTAGGGCAACGGATTGAAGAGTCAGGCGGACAAGACGTGATACTCGACATTAGGGACCACACCGCGCTCGAGGCGAAATTTGCAGAGTTACAACCTGATGTTGTGATGCACCTCGCCGCGCAAGCACTTGTGCTTGAGGGGTATCGTGACCCGCGAACCACAATAGAGTCAAACGTTATGGGCACTTTCAACGTGATGCAAGCGTCCGAAAAGGCGGGCAGCGTCAAGGCACAGTTGATTATCACGACCGACAAAGTGTACAAAAATGTAGACAAACGTGAGGGCTACAGAGAGGACGAGGAGCTCGGTATGAACCCAGACCCGTATTCCTCTTCGAAGGCAGCAGCTGACATTATCGCGCAGGTTATGATTGTGCACCCCGACTCAAAGGTGCCGACGGCGATTTCTCGTGGGGGCAATGTGATTGGCGGGGGCGACGTCTGCCAGGACAGACTGTTTGTGGATCTACTTCGGGACGCGGCAGCAGGCAGGGAAACAGTGATTCGCTACCCTGAGTCTACGCGACCTTGGCAACATGTTCTAGACTGCGACGCCACTTACATCTCAATTGTGCAAGCCTTGCTTGACGGAGTGCCTAACGTGGCGGGGGAGGCTTTTAACGCGGCGCCCAAGAAGACTGACTTCATCGAAGTGAGCACAATCGCGGACCTTGTGGTTGATTGCTGGAATAACACTGAGCCGAAACTTGGGGTTGAGGCACAAGGCTGGAAGACTGTCGACAAGGAGTTCTGGCACGAGGCGCACCTCTTGGCACTTGACCCGTCGAAGGTTGAACAAGTTCTCGGGTGGAAGGGCATACTCGACTGGAAAGAGGCGACCCAGTGGAGTGTTAACTGGACGAAACGGGTGCTTGCGGGGCAGGACGCAGGGGATGTGTGTATGGATGAAATCAGAGAATACAATAGGCTGAAAGGATAAGATGACCACGAGAGAAGAGATATTAAGAGGTGTTCGTGGCTACGGCGAAGCGAAGTGTGCCGCAGAAGAGAGTAAGGGCTTTGTTCCTGGCGAGAGCTTCATTTCTACGGGCGGTAAGGTGGTCGACGCGCAGGACTTAGTTAATATGGTTGACTCGGTTCTGGACGGCTGGTTCACCTCAGGGCGGTATCATGACGAGTTTGAGCAGAAACTTGCGGCGTGGGTCGGTGTTCAACACTGCGCATTCGTAAACTCGGGGTCCTCGGCAAATCTTAACGCGCTCGCAGCTTTGACGTCACCTAAACTTGGCAAGAGGCAGTTGCTTCCAGGCGACGAGGTGATTACACCTGTGGCAGGCTTCCCCACCACGATAAACCCTATACTCCAGCTGGGCTTGAAGCCAGTGTTTGTTGACGTTGAGCTCGGGACTTACGACGCGGTCGATGAGCAAATTGTTAGCCTAGTCGAGCAGTCTCACTCTGAAGGTGGCGACAAGAAAATCAAGGCGATAATGATGGCGCACACTCTAGGAAACCCTTTCAACGTGACGCTAATGAGGGAACTTTGCGATAAATACGGGCTTTGGCTAGTTGAAGATGCTTGCGACGCGTTGGGGACGACAATTGACGGCAAGCGCGTGGGAACTTTTGGGGACCTTGCGACGGCATCATTTTACCCTGCACACCATATAACTACAGGTGAAGGCGGCGCAGTGTTCTGTAATAACGGGCTCCTCGCGAAAGAGGTGAAGTCGTTCAGAGACTGGGGGCGCGCGTGCTGGTGTGACACAGGACATGACAACGCTTGTGGGAAGAGGTTCGACTGGCAGTTGGGCAAACTACCGAAAGGCTACGATCACAAATACACCTACGACAACATCGGCTATAACCTCAAGGCGACGGATATACAGGCTGCACTTGGAGTTTCTCAGCTCGACAAAATAGACAACACGGTTTCAACGAGACATAAGAACGGTGACAAGCTCTACACGGCAATTTGCACAGCATTTGGAGTGGACGCACAAGCACTAGAAAATGGCGAACATCTGACAGCGGGACCTTTTGTGATGCCAGTGGTCGCAAAAAATGTTAACCTGAGCTGGTTCGGCTTCCCGTTGACACTAGATCCTTCGCGACCTGAGCTTGACCGCGAGGATTTGATCCAATTTCTAAACAGCCGCAAGATTGGGACGCGGTTGGTGTTCGCTAGTAATATACTACGGCAGCCAGCCTACGTTGGGCTAGTTGAGGCAGGCAGGGCAAGGACTTTTGGCGGCGGAAACGGCGTCGACGGTGACTTTCCGAATGCCGACGTCGTGACCAACCGCAGTTTTTGGCTAGGCACCCACCCGAACTTGAGCGACGAGATGATCACGTTTATGGCGGACAGCCTGAAAGAGTGGGTGAACGGGCAGTGAGGAGGACAACGGCAAACTAGATGCAAATCGCTATTTTAACTGGCTCGGCAGGATTTGTCGGTCAAAATGTTGTGCGCCGCCTACTGAACTCCGGGGTTCAAGTCATCGGACTAGACTACCGTTGCACCCCTGAACAAGAGGCACAAGACGGGTTTATGTGGATCAATGTCGCAAACTGCTCCTACACTGAAATTATGATGGAGCTCCAAAACTTGAACCTTGACAAAGACGAGACGGTGTTCTATCACTTCGCATGGGCCTTTTCTAGCGGGGTGGGACAGACTCTTGATGAACCACAGCTGAGCAATGTGCAGACCTCAATCGAATACGCCAAGATTTGCAAAATGTTACAGCTGTCCAAATTCGTGTTCATTGACTCAATCATCAGCAAAGAGTTGGCGTTCACAATGCTTAATCCGCACGCCACTGCAAAGAGCAAATATGCCTACGCTGCCGCTAAATACTGCGCAAAAGTGATGACCCAGAACCTCTTCAACGACACACCAGTAGTTTTTTGTGTGATGAGCCTCGCGCAGGTCTATGCGGGCGACGACTTGACAGGAAACTTCGTTAGTAAATACATCAGGCTAATGAAGGAAGGCGCGGAAATTGACTTCTCTTCGTCGGAGCAACTGCGAGATTTCGTTCACGTTACGGACGTTGCTCAAGCGGCAGAAAAGATAGGTGCCCGCGGCGAAAATAACTTCGACTACTGGGTGGGTTCAGGAAATGCACAGCCCTTGAAGAACTTCATTTTGGAGATGAACCGAGCTACTGGAGACAAGGGGACGCTGAATTTTGGGGCAATCAAAACAGATGAAGTTTCTATGCCTCTCAGTGTGTTTGACATCTCAGACTTGCGGAAAATTGGCTATGAACCCAGTGTGAAATTTAGTGAAGGGGTGCGCGCAATATTTGAAGATAAGTAAACTGCAGAATGGGTTAAAACAGGTTGACCGCGCAGTCGGTATGTTCAGTAAGCGCGTCAAGAACCTCCGCATTGTTGACCAGCGGTATCATAATTCGGCGAGGAGCAAGGGAAAACAGCACTTCAAGGATGTCCTCTTTATTAACGGGTGTGATCCGAAAATAGTGCCGCACCCGGTGCGTTACCGCGTTGACCATCAAATTGAGCAGCTGGAGGCAAAAAACATTAGAGCGGACCAGATTTTCTACACGGATTTGACACTCGACAAGGTTCGCTACTACCGCACGTTCATTTTTTTCAGGTGCCCATCGACCCCACTAATCAAGGAGTTCATTCCCGCCGCCAAGAAGTTGAACAAGACGGTTGCATTTGACATCGACGACCTAGTAATTGACACCAAATACACCAACCAGATTGAGTATGTCGCAAACGTTATGCCACCCGACGAGAAAGTGCTCTACGACGACGGGGTGAACAGGATGAAAGAGACTTTGATGCTCTGTGACTACGCGACAACCACGACTGAAACACTGCGTCGAGAACTCCAAAATTACGTCCCGAAAGTGTTCATTAACCGAAACGTGGCGTCACTCGAGATGCTTGAACTGTCCGAAACCGCGCGCACTAAGACGAAGAGCGAAACTGCGAAGGTGAAAATTGGCTACTTCTCGGGGTCGATAACCCACAATGAGAACTTTGAGCTGGTCGAACCTGCTATACTAGAGATATTAGAGAAGTTCCCCAATGTGGAGCTAAATGTTGTCGGTATCCTTGATGCCCAAAATCGTCTGTTGCAAAAATACCCCAACCAGGTTAAGTCACTCGGGTGGGTGGACTGGCGGGAACTACCGGGAAAGATTGCCGAAGTTGACGTGAACATTGCGCCTCTTGTCGACTCGATATTCAACCGCGCGAAGTCCGAGAACAAGTGGGTTGAGGCCGCACTAGTCAAAGTGCCGACTGTAGCAAGTAATTTAGGAGCGTTCGCTGAAGTGATTGAAGACGGGGTAACGGGAATGTTGGCGTCTACAAAAGAGGAGTGGGTCACTGCGCTTGAGAAACTTGTCCAGGATGCTTCGTTAAGACACAGAATTGGTGAAACCGCGTTCGAACACTGCTGCAAAGCGTGTGTCACTGGGTTCTCGGGGCGCAATGTGCAGGAAATTGTCAAAGTGAACCGCAAATCAAACTACTTTTTCATGCTCCCTGGCAATGTGCAGTCGGGTGGAATAATGGTCGCGCTAAACCATGCAAAAATCCTCCAAGAGGCGGGGAATGACGTCAGTATGATTAACCCATATGTCGAAAATATCCCCGAAGATGACCACGTTTTCATCACTTTCGAGGGCACCAGGTTCCCGCAGATTGACGCGAATGAATACCAGATAGACGGACGCCTCGACAATGTGGTCGCAACGATGTGGCCGACGCTACTTCAGCTTGAGCAGTATGTTAACCGAGGTAAGGGCTACTATCTCGTGCAACACTTTGAGCCTGGGTTTATGAAGATGAGCGACCCTGACTATATGCGCGCACTGCGAACTTACAGTCCAACTGCCGACGTCGAGTTCGTCACGGTTTCGCAGTGGATAAAGAAATGGCTCAAGGATGACTTTGAGGTTGAGAGCAAACTGATTCCCAATGGCATTAACTTGCACAATTTCTACCAGCGCGACACCTCACGCAGTCTGACAAATCTCGGGCACGCGACGCCATCAAGAGAGGGGGGGGACGGAGAGACAAGCGAAAGCGCAGGCTCCCGCAGGGGGGAGACTTCCCCCCGAAAAGTTAAAGTCCTGATTGAGGGTGACCCTGATTCTCCGCATAAAAATGTCTCCGAGGCGTTTGAAATTGCGAATGGGTTGGACCGCGAGAACTATGAAATCCACTTTGTGTCCTACTATGCGAAGCCAGACTGGGGTGCCAGAATTGACGCCGCGCACATTGCCGTGCCCTACGAGAAGATGCCAAAAATCTACCGCGAGTGCGACATCCTGCTGAAAACTAGCGTGTTTGAAAGCTTTTCCTACCCGCCGCTGGAGATGATGGCGACTGGGGGGCTTGTGGTTTGCTTGAAGAACGACGGAAACGCGGAGTATCTCGAGGACGGAGTGAACTGTCTTTTTTACGAGCGCGGTAACCTTGAGCACGCGAGGCGGCAAATCGAGAGGCTTGTCAAGGAGCCTGAACTGCGCGCGAAACTACTGGAAAATGGCGTCAAAACAGCGCAAGAAAGGTCATGGGACACGCTAAAGAGCACAGTGCTTGAGGTCTATCGCCCCGTGGACCCGAACCCCAGCTTACCTCTGAAAGTGCCCGGAAGCTCGTCAACTTCGTCAAATTGAACCTCTTCGAACTTCTGGAACACTATCTGCGCAATCCGGTCACCCTTCTTGAACTCTGCGGGCGACGACTGGTCAGTGTTCAGGAGGCAAACCCTGATTTCTCCGCGATAACCAGAATCAATCGTGCCGGGCGCATTGACCACCGTAATTCCCTGCTTCGCCGCCAGGCCTGACCGCGGATGCACTAGCCCCACATAGCCATATTCAATCGCGAGCGCGACACCAGTCGGGACAACTTTTCGTTCACCTGGCGCAAGAACAAAGTCCACCGCGGTTTGTAAATCTACACCAGCGTCCCCAGGGTTTGCGTATTTCGGAATGCCAAGTTCAGGGTCAAGCCGCTTAATCAAAATGTGCACGTTAGGCATTGTTCTCACTCTTCATCAGGGGTTTCCTCCGTAGTCTTCGTGGTGCCGGACAGCATAACTTGGTCCCAGGACGGAACGTGATGGCGCTTCGATTTGCCAGGGCGCACGAACTTCGCACGCAGTCTCCCCGTCACGTTAAGGCTGCTGACATCAGTCTCACTCGTCGGCGGTGACACTTCATATGGGTTATTGCGCACGGGGGCTGGGACAACTTCAATATCGGACGCGCTCGCAATTTCGGTCGCTTTAACATCTTTAATCTCAACCACTGGCGCTGACTCGGTCACTGCGATAGGCACGGCATCGCTCGCAGAGGTGGGTTTCTCGACAGGTTTTTCTGCTGGCTTCTCCTCGGCGTCAGTCTTTTCTTCATCAGCAACTGACTCGAGCCGCTGGAGTGTCTCAGGGGAGTGGAAGGTGGAGACCACTTTGTTAGAAAAGAGCGACAACTCTGGTTTATGGCTCTCTAATTCGTCGAAGTTCTCGTCTAGTTGATGGCGTATTTCTTGAAGTCTAGCGAGGCGGAGTCCCCCAGTGTTCAAACGGCTGATTGAGGGGTCAGGTGCACTGACAGAACTGTTGGCGTGACGCTCTCTTGGCTTAAAGCTTTCGGCAACGCTAGGAGAAGGTGCGCTCTCAGCCCCATTCTCATCGACTGTGTCAAGTGAATACTGCGTGATATCCTTCGCAATCTCGTTGTTCTCGGAGATTATTGCACGCTTCTGATCCCAGGACCACTCGGCGTATCGTGCAGCTGAACCCGCCTTGAAAAGCACTTTAATTCGCCACGGTTTGCGCCCTTCACGTGTGACAGACCATTTCGCGTCCATGCGCTCGACATCATTCTCGTCAAAATATTCGTTCACCAAGTCAATTAGATTGCGCCCTCTTCTTTCACTGCGGGCAGGCAGGTGGTGGAACAGGTTGATGATTATTGCCTTTTCGTGTTCAACTTGCTCGGAATACCGCTGCACCTTTTCGAGAGGAACATTATAGCGGTTGCTCAACACTTTCGCGGAGAGACCTTCACGAATATACTGCTGAATTTCACGCGGAGAGAGTTCGTGGCTTTTCGCTACGGACGGCTGAAAATCTACGTCAGCGTTAGGGTCCGCGGAGTCGTTATTCTCCACTACAGGTGCTTTTTTGCTTGGCTTTGTCGGTGTAGCGGGTGTCTTTTCCTTTTCGAGCGTATTGAGCAGCGTGTCGCTAATTTTGAAGTAGTATTCGGTTTTTTTGTCGTCAACAAGCACAACCGCTTTTCGCTGGTTATCCACACTTTTGAACTTGAGTTCCTTCATCTTCCTCTAGTATAGCATATTTGTAAAAAAAACGTAAAGTTCGCACATTCAAGTGCTAAGCGCCGTGTGTTCTGCTATACTAATGCAATGGGTAACCCCGTTAACGAAACTGAACACCGCTTCAAACTGCAGTTGAAAAACCACTTGCGAGAGTTAGACGACTTCGACGAGAATATCAGTGCAGACCCACATCTCCCTGTAATCAAGGACCCAGTAGACAAAATTGAGCACTCGCTAAAGTTTTTGAGAGGCAAGCAGCAGGAGTCCTATGTAAAATTCGTTGAGCTTAACTCCAAGAACGAGGCGGCGAACACCACCCGACAGCGCCAGACCAAGTTTAACGTGGATATGCCGATTCAGCATCTTATGCAGGAGGTTAACCACAAGGCAATGAACATTATGCGTGAAATGTCTGACGACATCGACCAAATGCACGAAAACCTGCTCAACAAGCGCCGGAAAAGTCAGCAAGAAGTCGAGGAATACAACCAGAAATTTGACCCGAACTACTCCTACGACTCCGCGTCTTCGATGGCACGAATTGGGAAACTAGAGCCCGAAGAAGTCGACGAGACGCCCGCACAGGAAGAAATCCGCAACGATGACACTGTTGTTGGCCTAAAGGCAGTCAGCGCAGAAATTCCCGACGAAGATGCAACCCTAGTTAGTATTCCACGTGTTGTCCCGATGTCGCCTGAGCAGCGTGCTGACAATATACTTTACGAGAACGATGACACTATAGTTTTGCCCGCAGTGCGACGTGGTCCCCAAGTTCTTACGCCAGCGGGCACACTGGGACCTGAAGAGGCTTCACCAGAGACCGCAGAAGTCCCCTTTCAAAACCCTTTTCTGCCCCAACAACCCCCTGTTCACGAGCCGCGGTTAGCATCGGAGGGTTAGTCTATGGACGAGAAGAAAGAGAACCGCATTGACAACTTCGAAGTAGTCTGGCCGTCTTCGCAGAAGCCAACTTCGCAAGAGCACACTGCGCAAACACCCGCCGAGCCAGAAACTTCTGACTTGAACAACACGATTGCCCTAGAGTTGAAGTCACTAGACGAGATGCTTAAAGAGTTCGAAGAAAACGCACTACCTACTGCTCGAAATGTTGCCGCACCTGGGGTCAAAATTGAGCCAGTAGTTCCTAAAGTAGAAGAAACCTCAGTGCTCCCAGTGGTTAATGAGTTTGAAGTCCCACCGCCTACTTTCGCGCCGATGTCTAGCAATGTTGAGCCTGAACCACCAGCGTTTGAGCCTGTAACAATCGTGGCTTCGACCAGCGGAGGAGAGAGCTTTTCTGAGGATTTGCGTGAATTACAGCAGAATGTTCAGCAGTATCAAACAGTAGCACCACAATATCAGCCAGTTCCCGAGCCTGCGCAGCCAATATATCAACCACAGGAGGTGACCCCGCAGCCGGAAAATCAACCAGTATATCAACCTCAAACGCAGTCTATGCCACGCCAGGAGCAACCTCAACCCCAGCAGTCCGAGGCAGATAAGAAGTCATTCACAGAGGGCATTTCCCGAAAAGAGGTGCGCAAAGGCTACAAGGCGAAGGTGATACAGACTTTCGTCCGCGACCTTGTGATTATTCTGGTTGTCGCACTCACCCTCGCATTTTGTATCAAGCAGTTTGTTTTTCAGCCCTTTAACGTTCCGAGCGGCTCGATGGAGAACACTCTTCAGGTCGGCGACCGCATCTTGGCGTCAAAAATTGCCACACTCGGAGGCATCCATCGCGGTGACATCGTCGTGTTCAAAGATGAGTTCAACTGGCTGAAAGGCGGAGGGACTTCGCTTCCGGAAGGCAGTTTTCCCTTACAGGGCACACCTCTTGAGCCAGTTCTCCAGTTCTTCGGCATCCTACCCGAAAGCAGTGATGAATACCTTGTCAAGCGTGTAATCGGAGTGGGAGGCGACCATATCAGTTGTAGCGGAGGGTATTCTCCAATCAAGGTCAACGGCAAAGAGATTGACGACGAGCCCTACATCAAAGAGTCCATCTGGCACTCAAAACTAGCGTTCGATGTCGTGGTGCCTGAGGGCAAGCTCTGGGTTATGGGTGACAACCGCAACAACTCCGCCGACTCGCGTTACCATATCAGCGAAGACTCCAAGGGGTTCGTTAACCAGTCTTCAGTGGTGGGGACTGTGAACTTCATTATCTTCCCACTTAACCGCTTCGGAGGGATATCGGATCAGACTGGAGTGTTTCAAGGGGCTGACGACAAGTGACAACATCAACAAGAAAATGTCACCGACCCAGGTGTAAAAATAAGGCGCAGGTAGATCTGTTCACTAATTCTGCGGAGTGTGTTTTGGAAATTACAGCACCTCAACCCAGAAAAACCAGTGCTATAGGGCTCTGTAAGAAGCATGCGTTGAGAACAAGTCCGATGCAAGGGTGGCAGGTAGTGTCTAGCGTTAACCTTGAGGAATTGCCTGATGACGAGTGTCTGATTTTACAAAATGACGAAAAGGTGTATACTAGTGATAGTAGAGATGCTGAAAAGGTTGTGACCGCGTCGAGTTTTATTCCCGATGACGATTTAACCGTAATTATGCGGCATGTTGTGAAGAAAAAGGCAACTTCGTATCAACGCTCAATTCCGAAAGAGAACCAGGGCGCACGACGAGGAAATCTTATGGCGTTGAGGTTTGGTAACTCATCAACAACAATGACTGCTGTCGGACGAAAAGAGAAAGAAGAAGAATATGAAGTTTAGTGAGTTTAACATTAGGGAAGACATTGTCACTTCGCTTTCAGATGCTGGAATTGTAGATGCGTTTGAAATACAGGAAATTACCTTGCCACTGCTGCTTGAGGGGCGTGATGTGATCGGGCAAGCGAAGACAGGTGAGGGCAAAACACTTGCGTTCGGTGTTCCCATATTGAACAGAATTGTGCATGAGGACTGGAAAAAGTGGCCCAGTGCGTTAATTGTCCTGCCCACGAGAGAGTTGGCGAACCAGGTTGTGGAGGACCTTGAGACAGCATCAAAAAATAGGGACGGTGCACTTGATATTTGGCTGATTGTTGGTGGAAATGATATGAACTTGCAACGGGAGAAGCTCGCCGCAGGTGCGGACATCGTCGTCGGCACTCCAGGACGCTTGTTAGACCTTGCGCGACAGGGCGAGTTACACCTTGAAGGCGTGGAGTTCCTTGTCCTTGACGAGGCGGACCAGATGTTGAATATGGGGTTCATCGATGACGTAGAGTCGTTACTACAGATGGCGAGCAGTGAGAACCGGCAAACGCTATGTTTTTCTGCAACAATGCCTTCCGAAATAGCACTAATTGCGCAGCGTTACCTGAAAAACCCTATGCGAGTGTCGACCTTGATGGCGTCCGAAGAGGGTGCAACTGTTGACAATATTGAGTATTTCGCATTCCAAGTGCACCCATTGGACAAAATCGAGGTACTTGCACGAATTCTGCAGGTCCCCGAGCGCCAGAAGGCAATAATTTTCACCCAGATGAAGCACCGTGCGCAGGAGTTGGCAGAAGAACTTCGGTTGCGGGGGTTCAACGTTGGGCAACTACACGGCAACCTTTCACAAGTCAACCGCGACAAGTCCTTGAAGACGTTTTCGGACTCTGACGACGAGAAGTCGATACTAGTGACAACAGACGTGGCAGCGCGTGGAATTGACATTGACAACGTTTCGCTGGTGCTGAACTACGAGTGTCCTGGTGATAAAGAGGCGTTTTTACATCGCACCGGGCGCACCGGGCGCGCAGGGAACTCCGGAGTCGCAGTGACATTCGTTGAGTGGGCGGAGTTGCGCAAGTGGAACGACATTTGCAAAGACCTTGAACTTGATTTGCAGGACCCCGTGGAGACTTATTCGCCAGATGAGGGCTACAAAACCGCGCTGGGGATTCCTGAGGGTGTGGATGGGTTTATTTCCGACGATGCCCGTAACTCCTATAAAGAACACAAGGCGCAAGCGTCAGCAAACCGACAAAAGGGCACACGCGCTGGCGGTAGAAACGGCGAGCGCGGCGGGCAGAGAGGTGCGGGTGAAGGCAGGAATAAGCCATTCAGGAAGCGTAACCCGTCAGGTGAAGGACAAGGTTCGGGCGGAAGGGCTGTTGAGTTTGATGACAGAAAGAAACGGCGTGAAAAAGGGACTAGGACACGCCGGCGGGCTGAGTAGTTTTATGTACTAGGGACGCATTAATCTTGTCGAATGCGATTTTTGCAGCCTGGAGTGACGCCTTAGTTTTAGATGAGCCTGTAGCAGACGCCGAAAACAGCGTAGACTTCGAGAACGCGACGTCCGCGTGGAAAGTTTTCTGATGATCTCTGCCTGAGCATGAAAATGTGTATTCGGGGATGCCGAACCCCTCCTGTTTCGCCAGCAATGTCAGCGCAGTTTTGTAGTCATACGTGGTGGGACGCTCCTTAGCCTCCTCGATGACGTCTGCGAGCACCCTGAGGACAAACTCCTTCGTGGTCTCCATATCGTTGCTCAAAAACACTGCCGCGACGACTGCCTCCATAGTGTCTTCGAGAGTGTTTTGGCGTGCCCTGCCACCAGTTTTCTCTTCGCCTTTGCCCAGCAGGATGAACTTATCGAGCCCGAGGGATAGTGCCACCTTAACTAGCGGCTCATGAGACACGATTTGCGCACGAAAACTAGACATTTCACCTTCAGTTCTGAAGTCCATTTGCTTGAAGATGTATTCGGTGACCACGAAGTTGAGAATCGAGTCACCCAAAAACTCAAGGGTTTCATTATTACACCCGCCCATTTCATTTGCGAACGATGAGTGTGTCAGCGCAGTGACTAGAAGTTCGTCATTAACATGGACTCCAAGTCGGCTAAGAAGCAGTTCGGTGGGTGTGCTTGCCAATAATTACGCAGCGATAAGGGAGTTGATTGCCTTGTCATACTTGCGGTCCTTGTACTGACCACACACTGGGCAAGCGTAGTGCGCACGTTTTTCACTGTTGCATTGCGGGCATAATGATAATGGTGTCGCGGTTGCCTTCCACGTAGCGCGGCGTGTACGAGTGTTTGACCTCGAAACTTTTCTCTTAGGTAACATTAGAAATCCTTTCCTATTCACCTATTATAGCGCGGTGTGCCCGAAATGTTAAATTGTGCAGCTCTAATCGCTAGTCAGACCCAGTGTGGATCCTCGGGACACACCGAGGGATGACATGGGACGGACACACCGAGGGATGACACCTTACACTAGTGTCACCCTTGGCTTTATGCCGAGGGTCTATGAACGCACCGCTCGTGTGGATTTTCAAGTTTACGAGCCACAATGGACAACTTGTTGTATATTTTTGGCGACAAACGCAGAAAATCGAGCGATTAGCGAGATCCTCGGGACAAGCCCAAGGATGA
>JAISRT010000042.1 GCA_031273495.1 Candidatus Ancillula kalotermitis
TCACGAGAGTAAGTTTTCCAAACTTTCCAGCTGACGTTTCATACATTTAAGAGCCGAAAAAACCTGGGTTTTGCCTGTTATTGAGGCAAAAGTGCGGACGCAAGTGATAAACTCGGGAAGTATGAAAGTGTGCTATAATAGTGCTATGGACAGTATTGCCAATGAAAGTGGGTCACGCGAACATGTGTGTGTGTGTGTGATGTCTTCTTCGCTGTAGAGAGTCAGGAATCTACAGAGGACTTTTCGCGCGCCCCGTGGCGTCTTGCCCAGTACTTTCAGGGTGCAGTAATGGATCTGGTCGATGCCACCGTTGCCAAAGAACTGCACGGACATGAGGTCAACCCGTACGCAATCTCAGTCAGCTACGCTAAGGTGCCCGAGGGTGAAGGTGCAGATGAGTTCCACTTGAGGCTAGCGATACTCGACGCGTATAAGGAGTCTGTTGTGGATAAGGTGATGTCGGCGGGGTTCGAGTTCATCAACTTGCGCACACCGAGCCTGAAGCTAAAGGCAGTTCGCAAAGAGTGCACTGAGGTGCCGCTCAAAGACTTCGCCCAGATGTTCCATGGCTGTCCAAATGACCCAAGTGCGCAGTCTGAGCCCCTAGTTAAACCCACAAGTCGCCGCATTAAACTGCATTTCGACAGTCCGACAAGCTTTAGAAGTGGCGGTGAGTATCAGATATTCCCCACACCGCGTCTAATCTTACAGTCCCTGGCGGTCAAATACGCTGTGTTAACTGGGCAAGACCGTGAGATCGGTGACAGTATACTAGAATCGTTTGCCAAAAGTGTCCGCATCAGTAGTTATAGTCTGCGCACGAACTTTATGCCGATTGAAGGCGTGAAGATACCTGCATTTATAGGCACTGTGACTTTGAGCGTGCATGGGTCTGACACTTTGAAACGGCACATTCGGATGCTGTGTGAGTTCGGCAGGTATTTTGGATGTGGCATCAAGTCTAGTATGGGTATGGGTAGTCTGGAGGTGTTGCGTGAAGAACAAGAAGTTTGTGCAAAGTGTTGTAGCGTGTTTGTTGCATGATATTGGCAAAGTGTCTGGGTCCGAAGTATCGACTCCAACTGAAACTGATGACCATATCGTGTGGATTGTGGATAAGGCGGACAACATTGCTGCTGGTGTGGATCGGCGAGATGACTACACTGATACTGATGATGTGCAGCTTGACAAAACACGGCCTAACTGGCAGAAGAACATTACGCTGCGGGATGTGTTCAATGTCTTTGGCGAGAAGCCTGCTGAGCGCTATTACCGGCCACAGGTGTTAAATGATGAGCGTAAGTTGGGGTTCCCAGCAGGCGGTAATACATCTGACCTTACTGACACTGATTACGAAGCGATACTGAAGAAGGTTGAGAACACACTGCAAGCAATCGATTTCAGTTCTGAGGGTGCAGTACAAAGCATATTGAACTTGCTAGAGGTCACTTGCGCATTCATTCCGAGCTCGACTAACGCCAATGAGGTTGCTGACATTTCGCTTTACGACCACTCAAAACTGACTGCGGCATTTGGGTCTTGCATTTATCACTACGCCTACGAGAACAAAAAATTCGATAACTTACGCTCCTGGACCCACAGCCCAGACTTCAACACTGAGCTGATTTTCCAACTGGCAAGTTTCGACATTTCGGGCATACAGGACTTCATCTACACAATTGTGGACGCTGGTGCGACTAAACAACTCCGCGCTCGTAGTTTCTACCTGGAAATGATTACTGAACATTTAGCTGACGAGTTGCTCAGAGTATGTGGTGCCGAGATTGGGTTAACGCGCGCAAATTGCCTCTATTTAGGTGGCGGGCATGCCTATTTCATCCTCCCGAACACTAATAGTGCAACAGAAGGCCTAAAACACTTCGAACAAAGCGCAAACGAGTTCTTCCTCGAAGCCTTTGGCACTGCGTTATATATTGCCACTGGATCGATGGCGTTTAGTGCTAGTGTTGTAGTGCAAAAGTTCAGAGAGACTAATGAAGATGTTAAAGCGCGCACTGACGCCTACACTGGGCTTTACCGATCGGTTTCAGAGCAGATATCCGACAAGAAGTTACATAGATACACCGCAGAACAGATAAAAAAACTGAACTCTAGAGAGGTTACTGACGGGCGCGAGTGTATAGTTTGTCATCGCGTTGGACAAAATAGCCAAGCCGACAAGTGTAAAGTGTGCAGTGGACTAGAAGAGCTATCGAAATATGTGCTCAATGACCCCCGCGGTAAGAATAACGGCTACTTTATCGTGACAGACAACCCCAAAGAGAAAGTTCTGTCAGTCGGGTTCGGTAAATATCTTGACTTCGTTGGCGGGCAGTACCAGGCAATTGAGGATGTCAAAACTGCTCTTGAGAACGGTGACAACTTCAAAGTGTACTTGAAGAATAAGTTCACAATTGGTGAGGTGCAAGGACCAATAATGCTTGTTGGTGACTATGCGTGTCGTAATTCAAATGTCAATCCGGATGAGATTGATGGCAATAAAGGGCTGGTCTCATTTGAGGGGTTTGCTCGTGAGGCTGGCGGGATTGCGCGTGTGGCGTGTTTGCGGATGGATGTGGACGATTTGGGCGCGGCATTCATGAGCGGGTTCAGTAAACAAGGTAATCCTCAGGGGGTCTTCAATACTATGAGCCGCTCGGCGACGTTTTCGCGCAATATGGGGCTGTTCTTCAAATACTACCTCAACTGGCTGCTGCAGAACCCGCATGACGGCAGTTTGACTGATCGCAGTGCTCAAGAAATTAAAGGGCAGTATAACGGACGCAAGTGCCAGATCATATACTCGGGCGGTGATGACGTCTTTATTGTTGGTGCATGGGATGATATCATCGAGTTTGCATTGGACCTGCGGGCGAGTTTCAAGGACTACACTAACGGCAAACTGACACTTTCGGCAGGTGTCGGACTCTTCCCCAAGAAGTACCCAGTGTCGCAGATGGCAAAGCAGACCGGTCGCCTTGAGGACGCGGCGAAGTCGCATTCAGAAGAAGGTGTTGACGGTGGCAAAGAGAAGGATTCGATTGCACTATTTACACCTGAGTACACTTTCAAGTGGAACACATTCAGCGATCAAGTGCTAGGTCAAAAATACCGCACAGTTAAGGAGTTCTTTGAGCTCACGGGCATGAGTGGTGAGTATGGTAAGGCGTTTATTTACAAGCTGCTCGGGCTTTTGCGGGAGACACAGAGCACACATGTCGATCAGCATAAGACGATTTCCATGGCGCACTGGGTCTATTTCTTGATGCGAATGGAGCCTAAGAGTGACGATAAACTAGGGGAGTTCCGTAAGTTCACAAATAAGTTGTACGAGTGGATTGGTGAGGCAAACGACCGGAAACAGTTACAAGTTGCACTGGAATTATACGTCTATACGATAAGAAATGATGACAAGAAAGAGGAGGACAAGTGATGAAATGTGAAGAATGGTTTACAGAGGAGAAGTATGTCGATCATGCGCAAGAAGTTGTGGACGGTAACACGCTCCGTAGCAAGGATGGCGGACAGGTGCGGGCTAAGATTTTTGGCGGGTTAACCACTACACAGATTCGCAACCTACTAAGTTTGACGGCAGGACTGTATGACAAAGTGCAACAATTGCCTGGCGAGAATCCTGTGCTTAATGATGAGTTGAAGTCTGACATCGCATATTTGAGGATCCAGTTTGTATATAATGCTGGTCGCGACGGAAGTCCAAATCGTACTGGTGTGAAGGATTTTGTGAATGAGGCCCAGATTTTGGAAGCACTCAAACTGGTGAAGGACAAGAAAACATTGGTGCGATTCTGCAGGTATATGGAGAGTTTAGTCGCGTATTTCAAATTCAATGGCGGTAAGGATAAGTAAGGAGAGAATGATGACCGATAATAAGTATGCAAAAATTGAGATTACAGGTGTTCTGGAGTTAAAGTCAGGACTACATATTGGTGGCAGTGATGCTTTTGCGGCGATTGGTGCCACTGACAGCCCAGTGATTCGTGACCCATTGACTAACCGACCAGTAATTCCTGGCAGTTCACTCAAAGGAAAAATGCGCAGTCTATTGGCGCGTGCAATAAATGAGAAAGTTGCGAAACTGCCAAACGATGATGACGAGAAGATTGGACAACTCTTTGGCACTTCGACAAAGGGTAAGGCGTTACGCTCAAGGTTGGTTTTTACAGATCTGATTTTGGAGGAGGCGGAAATTAAGCGGTTAAGGGAGTTGGGTGCGAAATCTACTACTGAAGTTAAGTTCGAGAACACTATTAACCGTATAACTGCTGTGGCAAATCCGCGTCAAATCGAGAGAGTTATCGCTGGTGCAATGTTCCCGTTCAGTCTAGTGTATGAGATTGGTCCCAAAAACGGCGACGCAAGTGGTGATGTAGTTTTTCCAAGTGAGCAGGAAATTGAAGAGGATTTCGAATTACTTGCCGAGGGACTTAAACTGCTTGAGTATGACTATATTGGCGGGAGCGGAACGAGAGGATATGGAAGAGTTAAGTTCAGCGATCTGAAAGCTGATGTCAAAATTGGTCAGTGTGAAATCGTTGACAGATTGAAGGAGAAGCTGGGGGCAGTTTGAAATGTTAAGAATTTACAGACTTAGTTTCCAGCGGGCGCATTTTGGTGAAGGGACGCTTGATTCTGCTGCATTAGGATTTTTCGCGGACCGGCTCTTTTCAGCACTGTGTCACGAAATTATTCAAGTTGGAGGGAAGGCGGCGTATGAACGCTTTCTTGACCTCTGCAAAAACAGTCAGTTCGCACTTTCGGACGCGATGCCATATATTGAGAAAGTTGTGAACGGCGTAGACTCTTCTCAAAATGGTCAAGCGCAAAGTGTTAGTCCAATACAGTACTTTCTGCCCAAACCATTCGTGAAGTTGCCCAAAAAGGAGAGTTTAGGCGATGAAGAGGGTAGAAAACTTGCCAAAAGCGCTAAGAAGCTCAAGCACATCGAAGTCGAGAAGTTTATTGATTTCGTGAACGGTCGGGCAGATTTAGTCGGGCTTAGTAAAAGTGCAGATTTCGGTCAGGAGGTTGCGGACGCAAAGAATCAGATTTCACGAATAGGTAAGGATACTAAGCCGTATAGTGTTGGTGTTTTTTCGTACGGTCAGACGAGCGACGAAAAGCAGGGCACGGAGCAGTCGGTCAAAAAGCGCGTCGGTTTGTACATCATCACTGACTTTGACAATGGCTTCGAGCATGTGCTTTCTGATGTTTTGAAAGGTGTTTCAGTGCAAGAATCAGGCGGCCAGAGTGGGGTACTGGAGAGTTCAAGTTTCAGGACGCTTCTGACGGCACTGGGGTTGTCGGGGATCGGCGGTAAGCGCAGTTCAGGGCTCGGGAAGTTCAAAGTCGAGGCGGAGGTTACTGCGAGCGATGCTCTTGGGCAGCAGTGGTTGAGTTCAGTTGTCAGCGGTCGAGATGCGGTGCAAAGTGAAAGTGGCGACAGTCTCATGCTCTTGACCACTGCGGCACCTAACAACACTGAGCTTGAGAACGCAGGTGGTGAGAATTTGCTTAAGGATGCGACATTTTTACTTGAGAAGAAGAGCGGATTCATATGTTCGCAAAACGGCGGCGAAATGCTGCGCAAAAGAGATGTCTACAAGTTCAAGGCCGGGAGTTGCTTTAGTCGCGCTTTCAGCGGTGAGATCAGTGATGTGAGGCCTAGAGATTATCCGCACCGTGTCGATAGTTTTTCTAAACCACTGTTTTTCAAGTTCAAGGCTGAGGTGGGAGGAGAAGCATGAGTACTCTGATCAAAAACGACTTCATTAAACGATACAAACTGACATTGACAACACTCGGACCTGTGCATGTGGGGAGTGGGGTGCAGGCGAACCAGAAGGAGTTCTACCAAGCAGGTGAGCAAATCTTCTTTCCAAATGTTGGCGCACTCTACTTGCTGCTTGAAGATGAGCAGCGTGAGCAGTTCGAGCAGGCTGTGATGCAGGGCAGCGAAATGGACCGTAGTGTCAAAAATAGTCAAGTCAAAGCTGGTCAGCGACTCGACGAGATTTTGCGCAACATCGGTGCTCACGACATTACTCCCGAGAAACATGCTAGCGTTTTCGGGCTAGCTTTCGATGTCTCCACAACAGCCAAGAAGCCAGTGCCTGCACGCAATTCGGTGGCAGGTAGAGGTAGGCAAAAGTACCTTATTCCACAGGCTCCTGGTGCAGCTAACGCGCCGAAGCAGGAAAAGCTCAATGTGGTGAACCGCTTCATCCGTGATGGTTTTGGTGATCCCTACATTCCTGGCAGTTCGCTTAAGGGGATGCTGAGAACGCTGTTGTTTGAGTACTTCGTAATCAGAAAGGTTACTACTGATTGGAGTGAAGATGTGAAGCTCGATCAGGGCACTGAGAGCAAGTTGAGCAAGATTTTTGAGAACATCATTGTGGCGGACTCTGTTGCGTTGAAGAATACTGATTTAATGGTTTGTCAGAAGGTGGATCGCAGCCAGAAGGGCGAGAACAACGGGCTGCCACTCTTCCGTGAATGCCTCAAACCTGGAGTAGTGCTTGAGTTTGATATCTCGGTTACCGAGGCACAGAACAAGAAAACTAGCGAGCATGCCATGAAGGACGGCAAGTGGATCGCCAACATCGCCAATATCGCGCAGGTTGTCTATTCTGAGCGTTACAGTGAATACCGCAGCAAGTTCGCCTTAGCCTCCGATGATGGTGCCTATACATTCCTTGGTGCCGGCGCGGGCTTCAGAAGTAAAACTGTGGTCAACAGCGAGAAAACGATGGCAGAGACCCTCGAGAACCAGTTCAGGGAGATCCCATTCAAGAAGAAGCAGAGTGAGGGAGCGGGGATACCGCTATCGTATAAGGTGTCGTTGGATAAAACGGGAAAACTCCTCGAAATGGGCAAATGTAAGATCGAAGTTACGGAGTTGCAATGAAGTGGACCAGAAAAGTATACAATTTGACAAACTGCTGCAGCATGAGTTGGAAGTGGTTGATATTGTTGCGCTTAAACCAATGGAAATGCAAGGAGGAATCATATGACCAAGTTATTATTTAGCCCCGTGGGTAACAGCGACCCCGCGACGAGTAAAGGTTGGGGACCGCTAGCCGTAATCTGTGCAGATGAGCAGCCGGAAAAAGTAGTGCTGTGGATGACGAAGGATATGCGTGAAAATGAAGAGCTGGACAAGCGCTACACCTCGGCAATCAGACATATCCTGCCTGGCGCTGAGCTTGAACTCTTGATGTATGAAGGCTTACCCACCGACACTGATAAGTTGTTCGTGGAGTTCAAGATGCAGCTCGCAAAGTTGCACGCCCAAGACCCCGACGCCGAGATCTTGCTGAATGTAACTTCTGGCACCCCTGCAATCAGTTCCGCGCTAGTTTTCATTGACAGTTTAAGGCAGTTCAACACTGTGCCGGTGCGGGTGACGACACCAAGCACTAGCTCACCTATTTTGAATGCCTACAACCACACCGAATTCTTCGAGAACGCTGAGCCTAGTAACCGTGAGGGACGCACAAACCGCGTTGAACATGACAATATGATTTCGCAAGTTCAAGTTCAGCAAGTCGTAACTCTGCTCGAGGCTTACGATTTCGAGGCCGCTTTAATAATGGCGAAGGAGTCAATCCCCACCTATGACGCCAAGTATCGTGCAGTTGAGTTACTTGAAGGTGCTGTAAGTCGGCTAAAGTTGCAGCCACAGAAAACGGAGAAGAGCACACTCGAGGAGTATATCCAGATGTTAAAGGTGAAACTTTTGCGTGGACAATTCGTGGAGTTCACAGTGTTGCTAACCGCGGCTTTCACCGCTTCGCTCTGGCTCATTTTGCGGCGCTCTGGTGTGCAAGATGCTCAGTGGAGTAAAGTCCGCCCAATTCGGGACAGTGGCAAATCAGCGCCACATCTTGACAACACCAAAATCAGCAAAGAAGAGCAAATGATCATCGCACTTTCAAAAGTTGTGCGGACGGAAACTTTTGAAGGCGTCATCTACGACTCGCACCTCTTGGCAATGACTGAAAGTTTCTGCAACGACACCGATAAACTAATGCAAATACGAAAAGTGAATGAATACTTGAAGAGGGACAACTTGCGCAACGAAATCGCCCACAATATCCACGGCGTTCAAATTGAAGAGCAAGTCGCCTGGGATGCATTTGATTCACTGTGTGCTGCAATTGAGATTCACGCAGACCTCTACGAGAGCCTCGCTAAGGAAATCAAAACGGTTCTACGGGAGGTGCAGTAAAGATTCGAAACCAGATTCAGAGCGTCATCACGCAGTACAATAAAGAGGTGTCGCGCGGGAACCTCAAAATCGAGTTTGTGAAGGATGTACAAACGGGACCTGCGCTGGCTCAATGGCAAATTGATTTGGCGCTGGCTGCGCGCACAAAGTCCCCCGTTTTGCAGTCGATCCGCACGCAATACCGTGATCTCGGCCAGGGCCTGACTGACTCAATCTTCTTCGAAAAGTACATCTCGTTGATTGTTCCCGGCACCGAGAATCTGAAGTTCCACAATAAACAAAAAGGGGAGGTGCAGCATGAGCTCGACGGCGTGCTGGTGAAGAATGAGCGACTGGTGCTGCTCTCGTCCTGCTTGGACGATGAGTCGATTAACATTGAGGATCACATCTATGAGGCACGCATTCACGCCCTAAGGTACGGTGGTCTGGGTGGTGTCGCTGTTTGCCTGCTCCCAAGTATCGAGCTTGCAGATGATCTTTTCGACACTGAAGCGTGCGAGCACATAGTAGGTGTCCGCATTTTCGACAAGCGTAGTTTTTACACTGAAGGCGCTGTGGATATTGATGCATTTGAGCACAGACTTCATGAGTTCTTAGATGGTGTTCCGCCGTTTGATGAATGTGATTTGCAACAGAAAACCGACGCATTCCCCCCGGTTGAGGAAGAGTCACAGCCCAATGATGTTGAGTTGCCAGCGATGCTGCAGAGGAGTTTAAAGTCGTTCGAATCTTTGCTGCAAGCTCTACGGAAACCCTGCGAATTCATTCACGAGAAGACCCTTCTCAAACTTGACAACTGTTTATTCCAGTGGCTCGGCGTTAAAGGTGAGGAATACGGTCATGAGTGGGTGCTCGTGGCGCGCATCGATGTTCCAGCTTACGAACAGGCTATTGCTGCGAGGTATCGGGCTACGCTGTATCAGTATGTGGTCACGGCGATGAAGTACTGCAAAGACAACTTCCGCCTGCTAATCTTCCATAATTACGACCGCACGCTACAGGACGAGGTCAAAACGCTCGGTGATTTGTTCCGCCTGCGCGTGTTCACCATCAACGCGAAGGAATATAAGGCCTACAATAACAGCTGTAAGCTTGGCACTGGGGAGAATGGTATGCTCAACTTGTTGGAGTCCTGGGTTACTGGCGAGATAGTTACTAACCAGCAGATGATCGACGAAATCCGTAGGCTCAACGGACGCCTGAACATCCGCGAGGGGTTAATTATGCAGCAAGTAGCCGATGTTTTGGGGGAGACGAGGGTGGCCAAGACGAAAGCACACACCGTGCCAAAGAAGAACAAGCCACAACCCGCCGAAAACTCTAAGATCGACTATCTAGTTCAGGCGTTTAGGCGTGTTGACGGCAATATTTCTGGTAGTGTTGCGACAAATGTCGTTAATTCAGAGAGTGAGGCAATCGAGAGGGTGAAAGGTACTTAACAGTGAAACTTATCGTCGCAGGGCCTCCGCATTCGGGGAAGAGCGTGTTTATATCAGCGCTGACAACTGCCTTCAGGTCTGGTAAGGTCGCGGACGGTGAGCATCTGTACCCCCTGAAGTTTGACGCCACGCCAGACGGTGAGACCAATTTTGTTAAGGAGAGTTACTACAACGCCAAACTTGTTCAGAGGTTGCGGAAAAAGGGGCAGTATAACGACAAGTTACGGAGATATATTCAGCGCTGCGTCACGAGTTCTAGGCACCCACTTATGCTGATTGACTTAGGTGGTAAGCCCCATAAGGGTGACATCGAGATGCTGAGGAATGCTACGCATGCGATTATTTTGTCAGGTGGCGAACTGACTGGATACTTAGAGAGTGACGAGGAGAATGCTGCTAGGGACGCGCGTGAAGTGCTTGCCGGTGCACCTGAGAAGGACTTCAAACTCTCAGTGCAGGAGTGGACGCAGTTCTTTAAGGACATGGACATCCAGGTGATAATGGAGCTCTATTCTGACTATGATGCACCAGACGATTATAAGATGGCTGACGGCACATTAGCAATACACCACCTAGACCGCGATGCTTTCATTTCTCGGGGCAATGTGCAATCTGGCGCACTAGATCACCGCGAGAACATTATACAGGTAGCACGCAAAATTCGCAGTGTGCTTGAGGAGTGTGGTGAATATAATGCACTTGTGGAGGTGTCGAAGTCGAAAAATAGGCACTGGGAACTCGACGCGAACGGCAAGATTTCAGATCCAGACACGTATGACCGACCGCAACAACTGGGAGAGAAAGAGGTTGTAATCGCTGGCGGTTACTCGGGGCATGTGCTTGCGAAGACGGTGATTGACGAGTTGAAGAACGGTAAAACTGTGCAGTATTGTGATCCCAAACTCGGTGTGAACATCCCGCTTGTGCCCCTGCCGCTTGGTGCTGCCGACCGCAAATACTTCGACGAGCCTATGTACATCGGTGACTTTCGGGGGAGGCATGTTTACCACATCCGGACGCTACTTAATCATTCGCAAAAAATTTTGTTACCTGAAGACCTTGAGCAGATGAGGGTGCCAAAAGTCCCCAGTGGCTCAGTCGTAAAGTTGTCGTCAACTGGGAGCCAGTGGTTCGGCGCTATTGTGACGGCAAGTTATTTAGAGCACTGTGATGCTGTAGGTATCTCACTTGCAGTAAACGGTAGAGATGTGGAGAAGGTGCCAGCGACTGTTTTAGTGTGCGCTTGGTCTGGTAGTGGTATTGAGGTTTGTGACGTGAATAGTAGGCTGACTGTGGATTCTCAAGGCGTGATTGTGGACAAACCTGTGGTGTATATTGACATGGACGGTGTGCTGGCGGATTTTAATGCCGGGGTCGAACTCCTGATTGGTGAACATCCTGAGTATGCTGACCAGTATGAGGGGCAGTACAAGAATATGCCTGGGCTGTTTGAGGTGTTACCTGAAGTGGAGGGTGCGATCTCAAGCGCTAAGTTGGTCTCAGAGAACTTCAACGCGTACATTTTGACTGCGACACCTTGGCACAATGAGACCGCCTTGCAAGCTAAGCAGGACTGGATTAAGCAGCACTTCACCGATGCGGATGGTTTCAACCCGTTCGAGCGCAAAGTGATAACTACACACCATAAAGAATTGCTGCGGGGTGACATTTTGATCGATGACAGTAACACTAATGGTGTTTATGAGTTCGATGGGCAGCACATTTGGTTCGGTGCACATGGGGCGAGAGATTGGGTTGAGGTGCTTAAAACACTGGGGCTTGATGATTTGAGGGCTATGTGATACCAGATGCAACTTTACATCTTTGACCAAAACCGCAGGTTGTCGATAAAGGACAACCAGATAGTCGTGCGCGTAAAAGATGAGAACGGTAACGAGATTGAATGTGAGACTTTCCCGATTGAAACTGTGGACTGCGTGAACATTTTTGGCGGACTACTACTGACTGTTGGGTTCATCCGCAAAGCAATTAGCCGCAATGTACCGATTATCATTTACTCTTGGTCGGGTAAATATCAGGGAAGAATAGGCAATGTTCGCTCGGTCAACTCAAAAATACAGCGCAAACAGGCGATTTTGGGTGCAGATCACGGCTTCAGTTTGGCAATCTCTAGCAAAATCATCGCTGCGAAGATCAGTAATCAGGTTAGACTACTCGAGGCTTACAATGCAAGTGGCAGAGAGATTCAGAAGATGCGCACACAGTTGGGTTCAGCGACTAAGGCGACCAGTATCGACCAACTGCGCGGAATTGAGGGCGTGGCAGCTGCACTGTATTTTGGCGCTCTGAGGTCGATTATTCCCCCAGAATATGGGTTCACTGGGCGTAATCATCACCCGCCACGCGACCCTGTGAACTCCCTGCTCAGTTTGGGTTACACTTTACTGCACAATAACATCATCGGCGCAATTGAACGACATGGGCTCAATCCGTACTTTGGGTTTATGCATGCGGACGACGAAAACCACGCGACACTTGCTAGCGATTTGATTGAAGAGTGGAGACAGATTATTGTTGATGACACCGTAATTCGGACAGTTATCGACAAGTTTTACGACGCTGACGACTTCTCGGACGAAAATAATGGCGCTGTATATACGACTCGAAGTGGTGCAAGCAAACTTTTTGGACATTTGCGCAAGAAAATCCTCGTGGCGGACCAATACATCGCTGGCAGTGATATGAAGTACGGTTTCCAGTATGGGTTGGACTTGCAGCTCTACAAATTGGCGCGTGCAATCAACGGATGTAATCCTGACGCCTACACACCTGTGATGCATAATGATGCGGAAGTTTTTACCGAGAAGCAAGCGTACAGTGCGGACAGTGAGCCTCCAGTAACACGGGGTCTGGACATATGTGAGGTGATTGAAGACGAGTAGTTCGGCACACTTTAACATTGGCGAACAAGACCTGCAGTACATTTCGCCCAAGAAGGTTTACTGCCTGGTGATTTACGACATTTCACTAACTAGAAGACGGAACAAGCTGGTGAAGATACTCAAAGGTTACGGTGCTCGCGTTCAAAAGTCGGCATTTGATCTGTTCATAGGTCGCACAAAATTCGACAAGTTGATTAAGGATATCGACAAGTTTTACGACGCCCAGGAGTTTGACCAGATTAGGGTATATCGCTTCGGAGGGGCTTTGAATATCACGATATGGGGAGACGAAATAGTTGTTAAGCATGAGGATTTAGTGTTTCTGTGATGAACTTGGCACAATTTGAAAGGACGATATGGAGTTAACCTCAAAGCAACGGCGAGCAGTTGATTATGTCACAAGTACAAATATGCGCCAGTTTGGAGTGCTGATAAAGGGTTCTGCAGGGTGCGGTAAAACATTAACTGGCACGAGGATTGCCGGACAGATTCAGAGTCAAGTAAATCTGTCTGGGGAGCCAGCAAAAGTTGCAGTTATTACCTTCACAAATTCTTTAGTGCATGAAATTGAGAGCTTTTTGCCATCTGATCTAGACATTGGTGTGAGCACATTTCATTCAAATCCACTGGTTAGAGAAATCTTGTCGGTAGCTAATTGTGGTCCGCAAACTAGTGCATCCAGGTTTTATAATAACTACACTAATGTGGACCTAAAATATGGCATCGAGTTTTATGAAGATGAGTTTGCAATGATGTTCGGTAATTCGATTACTTCTTGGGAGGAGTACAGAATCTTTAAGCGCATAGGCCGTAAATTGGGGCTCAGAGAGGGTGAACGCGAGCACATTTGGTCAGTGTTTATGGATTATAAGAAGTGGCTAAAGGAGAACAATAAGGTTGACTACAATGATGTGAGTAACCAGGTCATTGAGAATTACCATCTCTTCAACCCTGATGATTTGTATGACTGCTTGATTGTTGATGAGGTGCAAGATTTCAGCAAAAGTCAGCTCACTGCGATGCGTAGGTTGGTCAAGCCAGAAGGTGAAACTTGTGAAACTCGACAGATGATGATTGTGATGGGGGATATGGCGCAGTCCATTTATCAGCGCGGATTAACCTGGAAGAGTGTAGGCTTGAAATTTCACAGTGGTAATGTATTTGAATTAGACGAGAACTTTAGGAACTCTAAGCAGATCGCTGAAGCTGCAAATTGTCTGTTGGAGGCGGAAAAGCGGATGAACATTGCAGACGCTGAGGATTACACAGCTCAAGAGAAACCAAGTCGTGACGGATACCATCCCATTGTAGTCTATTGTAATAGCATCGAGCAGCAGACAGAATATGTCGTGAAACAGGTGATGAAGATACGAAAAGAGCACCCAGACCAAAACATTGCGATAATCGCACGCTACGGTATTACGAAATCAGAGGGGTTGAAGCAGATTGCTGATGAACTAATGAAAGAGAATGAGTGTAGCTGCACAAAGAGTAAAAGTGGTAGTCTTGAAAGAATGCAGCATACTGGTCTGTGCTTGAAAACTGTGGACCAGAAGAGGTTCAAGAAGGGGGGCGACAAAATCTGTCTTGGTACTATGCACAGTTCAAAAGGTGTAGAGTATGACAATGTGTTTATTGTAGATGCGATGATGATGTTATACCGCACAGGGACTGCGAGTTTGATAGTGAAGAGTTTGCTAAGGAGCGACGTTTACTTTATGTTGCGATGACGCGGACGAAGAATCAGTTATTCATCAGTAGTTACGGTGTGCCTTCACAATTTCTTGCTGAGATTGACGGTGACAAAGTGATTAACATCAAGCTCAACCGACCACAATATGTCGCGAACCTCAAGCGTCGGCAGGTGCAGATCGACAGTGATGAGAAACGGTTCACAGCTCAAAAGGTGCAGATCGACGAGCTAATCAAGAAGAAATCACAGCTGGATGCAGTGACCGCAAAGCTGCGCGCTGATTTTGATGTGGCACAGAAAGCATTGGACGGCGGGCAAACTGAGGATTTTGATGAGTTGATGAAGAGCACTGATGATTTGCAGAAGATGAAGCTTTCCTTGGCCGAGTTAGAACGCAAAAGGGATGAAGTGGAGAAGAAATTGAGTTGGCTGAAGGAGAAGTCTGCGCGTATAGAAGGGGATATTGGGGGAGAAAATGTATATTGACAAGTTCTGGTATATCGGTGACAAAGGCGTGAGAAAAGGTGGCACATTAAACGCCGAGCAGCGTAAAACTTACAAGCGCATGAATCCGATGAAGGACAATGACCAGCTTTATTACCTCTCAATCGACTGTGATGAAGTGGCGGTCAATCATGCTGGTAAGAAGATTGCTCAGGAGTTCGGGGATGACATACCGCAGATTTGGGTTGTAGGGACTGATAACCCAGAGAAAGTCGCAATTGCACAGAGCGGGTCGTTGCTAATTCCGCTGACAGGTTGCAAAAATTTGTCGGGTGATAGCGTTGACGGCAGAGTATTTATAAATGTTGTGCGTAAGATTTCCTGGGTTTGTGGTGGTGATTTACTGCATGCTGGAAGAGCGTTCAAGAATCCTGAGTATATTGCACATGAATTGGTGCACTGCGATGATACCCCAATTGACTGGTCGGTTCTCGTCAATAAAGTGTTTAGCGATGCTGCAAGCATTGAGCACTTCGAGATGGACTTTCGCAGACTGAGGAGCAATGTTTTCCTCGAGAAGCTACGGGAGTTGGTGTCCAGTTTGCAAAGCGGAGATCGTGTAGAGAATGTTGAGGCCAAGGTGAGTAATTACAAGTCGAACATCATTTGGTGCGTTGAGCTTGACGAGTTGCTTAGCCTCATTGAAGAGTTGGGGTATTCGACAAACATAATCTACAGTCGGAAAAGTGTTCTAGAAGAGGCACAGAGAGTTGCTGGCGAGGTCATTTCTGAGCTGCGGGGACACGGGGATGACATAGGCGACGATAAAGTTGTTGAACTTGTTAAGGCACGGATGCGGTATAATAAGGCGGTAATCGTTAGAGACGACTGGCACAAGCAGTTCGACGCACTAGTGGTTGAAGCGGTGCGACGCGCGAAGATTTCGAGTGCAGTTGTTTTCGGCCTCAAGAGTGGGGAGAGGTTAAGCCACACTGGTAAGCGGAATGTGCCCGCAACGAAGACAGTTCCAAGACAAGCACTAACCTTTGAGCAAGACCTTCACGAGAATATCGACGAGGCACTGGCATTTGCGGACAGTTTACTCGATGACCTCGATGACAGGATTGAGCATATTGTGTTATAATTGTACTAGTGACCCAAAACGGCTGGAACACTTCAGGCTTTTGTGACTACCGCTAGTAGATTACTGCTGCACACAAGTGTTTTACAGGTATCACGCACACCACAGCCCCGCGAGGGGTCGAAAACAAATAATAATTATAACCCCTGGGTGGGGTGGCTAGTGATCACGCACACCACAGCCCCGCGAGGGGTCGAAAACCACTAGGCCCTTCTCTACATCCTTTTCCAGTAAGTATATCACGCACACCACAGCCCCGCGAGGGGTCGAAAACTCACGGCCAACGAAAAAGATGCAAAGTCTATAGGTTTATCACGCACACCACAGCCCCGCGAGGGGTCGAAAACAAGCGCGATAACGTTAATAAATAGAGCATCATTGATCACGCACACCACAGCCCCGCGAGGGGTCGAAAACTTTCGAGCAGCATTGATTAGCGCAGCATTGATTAGCGCATCACGCACACCACAGCCCCGCGAGGGGTCGAAAACTCGTTCTCGAAGGCCGTCTGGACGGAAGAGAGTATCACGCACACCACAGCCCCGCGAGGGGTCGAAAACTTGTTCGTGGGGCGCTTAATGTCGTGTGTGTTAATATCACGCACACCACAGCCCCGCGAGGGGTCGAAAACTGGATGCCCAGCAGGCTCTTGACGCCGTCGACCGATCACGCACACCACAGCCCCGCGAGGGGTCGAAAACACGGATTCAGTTCGTCCGTTTCGCGCCGCGTTTATTAATCACGCACACCACAGCCCCGCGAGGGGTCGAAAACTGTTAACGTCCTTGAACTTCGCGCTGGCGACAATTTATCACGCACACCACAGCCCCGCGAGGGGTCGAAAACTCGACAAATTTTGGCTTCAACTCTTCGTTATAAAGTTTTATCACGCACACCACAGCCCCGCGAGGGGTCGAAAACCAAGCCGATGCCGCGAACATCTCCGCGGTTGCCTCTGATCACGCACACCACAGCCCCGCGAGGGGTCGAAAACTATAAGTATACTGAAGTTAGGTTCACCTCTGCCTATCACGCACACCACAGCCCCGCGAGGGGTCGAAAACAAGTGGGACTTTCTACTTGGGTCCAGTTCTAACACTATATCACGCACACCACAGCCCCGCGAGGGGTCGAAAACAAGAAGTTACGTGCTACGTTATCCGCTGTTATTTCAACCGATCACGCACACCACAGCCCCGCGAGGGGTCGAAAACCGTTTCCTACCACTGTCATTGTATTACGCATATTTAATCACGCACACCACAGCCCCGCGAGGGGTCGAAAACTGAGCAATTGCAGACAAATGCCACTAGGCCCTTTTCCACAATCACGCACACCACAGCCCCGCGAGGGGTCGAAAACTCCATTTAACTCACTTATGAAAGATTTTCAGTTTAAATCACGCACACCACAGCCCCGCGAGGGGTCGAAAACCAGGCGTCGTGGGTAACCCCGCATCGCTTGTGGAGGAATCACGCACACCACAGCCCCGCGAGGGGTCGAAAACCGGCCTTTTTCAGCCGCGCAAATTAGCGCGGTATTGCCAATCACGCACACCACAGCCCCGCCAGGGGTCGAAAACCCGAATTCGTTGGTGGCATTCACATCCGCACCCGCAATTACGCACACCACAGCCCCGCCAGGGGTCGAAAACGCTCAGTGATTATATATAGTTGCTTTTCTTTACGAATTACGAGTTAAGTCAAATTTCGAGCTAAGGTGCATTTTTTAACCATGTAATTATTATCGCAAGAATAGTTACCCCGTGAAACACTATATAGAATAAGGTGAAAGTCATGTTTTTATCATACTTTTGGTTGACTTAACTCAAAAACTACGGATTTTGCACCCCACCCATTATCATGTAAAGCCACAAATGGTGGATGTGCTATAATAATTATAGATAATAGTTATATCTAGGTACACATAAACCATACAGAAAGCAGGTGAAAAATAGTAAGGAAAAATATAACAACTGGAACTAGAGGTACAACAACTACTTCTAATGGAGTTACGCATATTAAGGGTACTGCCAAGAAAAAGAGGAGACTTGAAGACTCTTTTGTAGATGTTGTCAATCAAGATATATCAGAGAATGAAGATCTAGTGATTAAATGTAGGTTAATTATCGATGACTTTATTAGCAATGGCATTAAGGCGCGAAAATTTGCAGTACTTAAATGTGGAAGAGAGTTAGAAGTATATGATGACGATTTTCACATCGTGAAATTTGACATGTCTGATGGATATATGACACATCGGAGTCTTGGTCTAAAAACCCAATTAACTTCTACTAACTTAATAAAATCTATCTATAAGGATGTTATTTGCGACAAGTTTAGTACGAGAATACTGGAAGAGCATGAGTATGCTGGTTTCCCAGATAAAATACTACTAAGCAACATTGAAAATAGGGAGTCAGTTTTTATCCCTGCTATTGTCTCTGATATATCTAATCAAACTCGTGATACTAAAATTTGCCCTACCACTGATATCGACATTATATTTAATTCTAATACGATTGAAGGCATTGCTATATCAAAACAAGGAACTGAAAATATACTTTCGGGCAAAATAGCACCGAGTACTAGAGATGAACTAGAAGTTCGCAATATTAAAAATGCAATCGATTTTTTGGACAGTGCTGATATTAATTCTAGTAATATTTTAGAGGCTCACCACCATTTATTAAAAGATATCAGAGATACTGAGGCGGGATTATATAGAACCTATGATGTAGTTGTCGATAATTTCACTCCAATAGAGAGTGTATATGTAAGATCACAAATGAATGCATATTTTAATTGGTATAATGACTTACAAGTGGTTCAAATAAACCCAATCGTTAAAGCCGCTTTATTGCATGCGAAATTTGTACAGATACATCCTTTCGCCGACGGTAATGGTCGTATCGCAAGAATGATTATGAACAAGTCACTCACAGATGACGGATGTGGTAAAATAAATATTCGGGCTGATAAAAAAACTCAATACCATAAGGTTTTGAATGATGGGCATATGCTGAACGACTATTCAAAGTTTATTGATTTCATTGCATCGGAAGCAAGGCAAGAACAGGAGAATACAAGTGACTAAAATACTACTAGTTGGCGATTATCATGTAAAACCACAGATGTTAGAAGTGGTTGATAGTTTGGCTAAGCAGAATGCTGTTGATAAAATTGTCTGGCTCGGTGATTATTGTGACGATTGGAATAAGGATGGAGAGCAGTTAACTGATGCACTTAAAAAATTACTCGAATGGGCTGATAAACGTGGTGATACAACATTGCTCTGGGGTAATCACGACTACCGTTATATGCAAGACCCACCGATTATGAACGGCTTTGGATACAATATGGGGTATGCACCACTGATTAGAGATTTATTTAAGCGGTATTCGCATTTAATGAGGTTTGCATATTATATTGATGGCTGGCTGTTCTCTCATGCTGGATTTACAAATTATTGGTGTAATAAATACCTTCCTGCTAACTATAAGGCTAAAGATATACCTTCTTTGCTCGATAATATATCAGAATCAAAGGGTGGGGATAAAATCATTCAAAGTGTTGGTTACGCAAGAGGTGGACGTGATTTACCTAGTCCACTCTGGGCTGATTGGTCGGAATTGTGTTTTGATCACTTAGAAAATGTTAATCAGATTGTTGGGCACTCACCAAAGAAAACTGTTGTAAATTATAGTGTTCCAGGAACAGAACTTTGGTGTGCAGATACATGGTCTACATATTCAAATGATGTGCCAATTGGCGATGGGTCTATGCTGCTGTGGGATAGGGGCAAAGTAACTAAACTACAGATAAGATAAATACAAAGTGCCACAACAAGAAGTGACGCGCCGAGAGGCATGTCCACTAGTTAACATTATTACAATATAACAAGATAGGTAAATAATGGCAAAAAGAGAACCACGTGGAGGTATTGGAACAAATCAATATGCAGTTAAAGGTGTAAGCAAGAGAAAAAGTAGAATACGAGTTAAGGTAAAATTCGTGGAGGTGAAATCATCACTTTCGCCATATAAAATATAGGAAAACTCACCATATTTACACTCGAAGGAGTATAATTGAGTATGAATAATTATAAATATCACGAGCCCAAAATGGGTATCATAATCGCTCACTTTCCTGCATTCGAAACGTCAAAATTTTTCACACCACGCCCCTACAAAACCCCATATAATATAAGGTCAAAAAACTATGGATTATGCAACCCACCACCGCTCCCAGGTAATTTAACAGGTAATATCAAATATGCTACACTATGAATGTGCGCCTGAATAGCTCAGTTGGTAGAGCACTTCACTCGTAATGAAGGGGTCGTCGGTTCGAATCCGATTTCAGGCTCCAGTAGAGCGACTTTGGGAGAGCGCGTGTCGAAATGTGACGTGCTATACTGATGTAATGGAAAAAGTGCGCGTTTCAACCGATGGCTCCTGCTTGTCGGAAAATAATTCTGGCGATGGTCCGATTGGGTGGGCAGTTGTGGAACATACAGGTGAGTTGACAAGAAGTGGTGGTGCGCATTTCGGAACAAATCAGATCGCTGAACTCGCTGCAGTATTGGTTGCGTTAAGGACGTATAAAATCGGCGGTGGGCGTGCTAGAAAACATCTTGTTATTGAGTCAGACTCGAATTATGCGATAAAAGCCGCGACAGAGTGGCTGCCCAACTGGAAAGCGAACGGGTGGAGAAACTCAGCGAAGAAACCCGTGGCCAACCTCGAACTGATACAAGCGATCGATGCGGAAATACTTGAACGCCAAGCTGCTGGAGGGTCGGTCGAATTGGTTTGGGTGAAGGGGCATAATGGCAACTTGTTTAACGAGCAGGCTGACGTCGAGGCGAGGGAGCAGGCAGAGCGATTCAAGCAGTCTGGCGACACCGCGCTTGATCTAATGCCCAAAGAGGCAGTCACTGCGATTGAACGACGACACCTAGCGCCAGTGCAAAGAACCTAACGGGTCGCCCTGCGCTCTCATGTCATCCCAGCGTAGCGTGGCATAAAGCCAAGGGTGACACAAACACGCCCCTCTACTGTCATCCTTGGGCTTGTCCCGAGGATCCATTGGACACCACCCCGCCAGCATGTCATCCTTGTCCGCCCCTCTCATGTCACTCGTCGAACACCCCGCGATACTGTCATCCTTGGGCTTGTCCCGAGGATCTACGCTAATCGCTCGATTTTCTGCGTTTGTCGCCAAAAATATACAACAAGTTGTCCATTGTGGCTCGTAAACTTGAAAATCCACATCAACACTGGACC
>JAISRT010000008.1 GCA_031273495.1 Candidatus Ancillula kalotermitis
TATATATTATAGCACATCTTCACCGTGTCATACATTCACACGCCGAGGCATTCTCCGTTTTTCCCGATTGTTTCAGTGTTTTGTGGGGTAACTGCCCACATCAAGTGATAAACTCGGGAGGCACACCCAGCGGCGTCGTGCTATAATGGAGATATATGAAATAACTAGCGTGGAAGGAGGTAATCTGAAATGACTGAATTGATGAGGTTCAAAAAAGGGCTTGAATGGCCTGATGATGAGTTACATTATGTATACCGTGAAACAACTGATGGCATCGTGAATTTCTGGTATAAAGATGATTTTAAGAATTTTTCGACACTCAATTTCGATGATTTGAGCGAGCACGCCTTTGACAAGCGCAATATAACGATTGAAGATATTGAAGAGTTCATCTACTTTGGTAGTCTGAAAGTGGTATGGCGACCTGATTACAAGTCTCGCTCGGGCGAGTCGGTTCGTATAATCGGTGAGCATCCAAGATTAGGAGTTATGTCACTCATCACGATTGATCGACTGAATGCTGAAGGACAAATTCGTGTGCTCAATGCATTATTCCCAGCAAACTTGTCTGACGTTGAAATCTGGAACGCTGCAAAAACTGAACTCGCGAAGATTGAGATTGAGAACTCGGAGAAAGAAAATGATCTCGACGGACAGAAATACGGTTTTGCCCAAACTGGAAGTGTTGACGACAAGCCACAATGTTAACTTAAATGGGTAGTCTCGCGTGCGTATGACATCGGTCGTGCTATACTAGTGGTATGAGTAAATCAATTGATTTGAATAAGGTCCTGGCGATAGTGTTAGCGGGGGGCGAAGGCAAGCGACTGCGTCCGTTAACTGACTTCCGCGCAAAGCCTGCTGTGCCATTCGGTGGGACTTACCGCCTAGTCGATTTCCCCCTGAGTAATATCGTGAACTCTGGTTTTATGCATGTGATAGTGTTAACGCAGTATAAGTCGCACTCACTAGACCGCCACATCTCGAAAACCTGGAGGATGAGCCAGCTGCTCGGTAACTATGTCTCAACGGTCCCCGCACAGCAGCGCGTTGGCAAAGAGTGGTATCAAGGCTCAGCGGATGCGATTTACCAGTGTCTGAACATCATTGAAGATGAACGCCCTGACATAGTGATTGTTGTCGGCGCGGACAATGTTTACCGTATGGACTTCTCGCAAATGGTGCAGTCGCATATCGAGTCTGGTGCTGAATTTACAGTTGCAGGAATACGCCAGCCGATTGAGATGTCGTCTGAGTTCGGGGTGATTGACGTTGATCCCAACAGGAGTGGGTTCATCAGGAAGTTCCTCGAGAAGCCGCAAAACGCTGAGGGGTTGCCTGACTCACCAAACGAAATCCTCGCGAGCATGGGTAACTATGTTGCAAATGTCCCAGCCTTCGTCGCTGCGTTGCTACGTGACCACCGACTCCCGAGCGAAGAGACTAGCCATGATATGGGCGGTGACATTATCCCGTATTTCGTGGACAAACAGCAGTGTGGGTTCTACGACTTCACGTTTAACGATGTGCCTGGCTCGACCGACCGCGACCGTAACTACTGGCAGGATGTGGGGACAGTTGATGCGTATTATGAGTCAAATATGGACCTTATCGCAAACTACCCCGTGTTCAATCTCTACAATAGTAAGTGGCCACTTCATACAGGGTATGTTGGGCTTCCCCCAGCGAAATTCGTGCATGACGGCTCTGTCGTCGAAGGGCGCGTGGGTGCGGCAACCGACTCGATAGTGTCTCCTGGGGTGATCGTCAGCGGCGGACATATTGATGATTCGATACTTTCGCCAGGCGTGCGCGTGAACTCGTTTGCCGATGTCCAGGGGTCAATCATTATGGATAACGTTAATGTTGGCAGACACTCACAAATAAAGAACGCTATACTCGATAAATATGTCAGTGTGGATGAAGGCGCAACGATAGGAGTTGACCACGATCTTGACCGCGCAAGGGGGCTTACTGTGACTGAATCTGGGCTTGTGGTGGCTCCGAAGAGCGCGATTATTCACCAAGATTCTGTGGAGTTCTTGCATGATCGGATTTTCGGCGAGATGTAGATGAAAGAGGTTGATGTTCTCATACTAGGGTCGGGGCCAGCGGGAAACACTGCAGCGATTTATTGTTCCCGTGCAGGGCTAAAACCTGTTGTTTTGGCGGGCTTGAAGATGCCTGGCGGTAGTTTAACGAACACTACTGACATTGAGAACTTTCCTGGCTTCCCAGAAGGCATCGACGGGTCGGAGCTCATTGACCGACAGCAGGAGCAGGCGAAGAAATTTGGCGCAGTCTATGAGTTTGACGAAGTTGAGTCAGTTGACTTTTCGGGGAGCAAAAAAATATTGAAGACCCAGATGAAGGAAGAGTATTCGGCGTCCGCAGTAGTCATCGCTACAGGTTCACTTTATAAATTACTCGGTGCGAAGGGCGAGACTGAGTTTGCGGGGCGGGGCGTTTCCTACTGTGCAACTTGCGATGGGTTCTTCTTCAAGGGCAGGGAAGTGGTTGTTGTAGGAGGCGGTGACACAGCATTCGAAGAGGCGCTTTATTTAGCGAACATTTGCTCTAGCGTGAAGCTAGTACACCGGCGCGAGGAGTTCCGTGCGTCAAAAATCATGGTCGAGCGCGCAAAGAAGCACAATAATATCGAGTTCATCTTGAACACTGTTGTCGAAGAAATTCTTGGTGAGGATGAACTTGTAAATAGGGTGCGACTACTGGACATTAAGACGGGTGCTACACGGGAAATGCAGACTGCGGCAGTGTTCGTCGCAATTGGGTCACTACCGCAGACTGGCTTCTTGGGCACTGCGCTCGAAAAGGATGACCAAGGCTATATCAAACTGAACAATCTCAACAGCCAAGCCACGAACATTCCTGGAGCCTTCGCTGCGGGGGACTGCACTGACCCGACTTTTCGGCAAGCTATCATCGCGGCAGGAGCGGGTGCGCGTGCTGGAATTGAGGCGGAACGCTACCTATTAGACTAGGTTTTTATACCCACCGCCACTCTGATTTAACCTCAAGGCAGTATTGTGCTATACTAATGGTGTTTAGAGAAGAAAGGTACTCATGGCAAGTAAAAGTTCAGATATTCGTCCAAAAATCACCCTAGCATGTACAGAGTGTAAGGAGCGCAACTATATCACGAAAAAGAACCGCCGCAACACTCCGGATCGTCTTGAGTTGAAAAAGTTCTGCTCTCGTTGCAATGCTGAAACGTCACATCGCGAGACTCGTTAACCAATACAAATGCTGACCGATCGCTATAAATGCATCTTCCTTGAGTTTGCACTATTGTTCTCGGTTCCGTTGGTTCTCGCAGTCTGCCTGCTATTTTCTCAAGATCTCTTCGTGGTGTCCATAGCTGCGACTAACCTTGCGCTAGTGTATTTCTACATTATGACCTTCAAGCCGCAGAATCATTTTGTGATTGCTGGATGTTCCGCGATATGCCTCATTTTCCCCCTACTGTTTTATTATCTGTTCGACACGTTTCAAACCGATGCGTTAATTGTCCCATTCGCCAGCCTCATTGGTGTTGTCCTGCTAGTTTCGTTCGGCTTTCAGATATTCCGCAATGACCATTCGAACACTCTGCAAACCGTCGTCCACTCAGTCGCGCTTTCTCTAGTTGTTTGCGCAACGTTGGGCTACCTGCTCGCCAAAGACATACTAGACCATTCGGCAATTCTGACCGTAATTTTTGCTCTCCTAATCTGGTCAATGCTAGGCGCAATTAACTTGTTCCTATACGGCGTCCTTTTCCTGTTGAAGAAGAAGCCATTTGACGATCTGCAATTTTTGCTGACTAATAGTGGCTTACTGTTCTTGGCGTCTATCGGCATATTTTTCTTGTTGAACTTCCTCTTCAGCAATCTACCACCTATCGCAGTGCCGCAGTTTATCATAATCCTCATTGGTGTCATCTGCGTCAACTTCACTAACCATCGACAGTTCGCATCTGGTGTATATTACTACGCAGCAACTTTCCGGGCGCTGTTTCCTGTCGCCATCTCTGGAGTTGTGGTATACTTAACTTGTGCCTACACAGGGGCAGGAGGTTTTTGATGCAGATTAGCACTGCTATTACGTTGTTTATTGCCGTTTTGGTGGTGAGCATCGTGTTGTCAATTCTTGGTATTCGTCTCGTCTTCAAACTGTTGATGCCTGAGAAGCGGAAGAAGCGCACTGTGTCCGAGTTTGAGGGGTTAATCTGATGTTAGCGTTAGACAGTTCAAAAGTTCCGCAGAGTTTGTATCCGCTATTCTGGCTAGTGGGCGAGTTCGAGGGCACTGGAACCCTGGGTGGGCAGTTCGGTATCGCTGAGTCTTTGTTTCAACAGCGCGTTAACTGGCAGGTGGCAGGTGACTCACTCGAGATGAAAAGCAGTTTGTCTACTTACCACATTGACCAGGACACTGCAGAAATAGTCATTGACGAGGCAGATTTTATTGTGCAGGAAGGACACTGGAACGTCGCGAAGGAGCGTCCGGACACTCTGACTGATGAGTCGCTATTTCCGCTTCAAGTTACAGTAGCGACCTCTATGCGCGGTATTCCACTCTTCGAAACGGAATTCGTGGGCGTTGTCGGAAACGGTAAGATTGAGCTGCTCAGTGACAAGATTAGAATAGATGCGCCCGAAGTAGAGCTGGCAAACAACCTCTGGCGTGAGAAATATATGTTCGGGTATGTTAATGACCGTGTATTATGGGTCTGGGATGTTGCGCAAGTCGGCGATCAAGATGGGTTGAAGTCAATCGCATCAGGTGGCGTCGGTATCATTGAAGAGAAAGTGAAGGAGTAGGGGAGTTAATATGAATTTTTTTCAAGCACTAGTATTAGGCGTTGTTCAGGGGTTGACCGAGTTCCTCCCCGTTTCGTCATCGGCACATTTGTCCATATTTGGCAAGCTGATGGGGTTCGACGTCTCGGGTGACGGCGCCCCGGGCTACACAGCGTTCACAGCGATAATCCAGATCGGCACTGAGGTGGCAGTGATCCTCTATTTCTTCAAGGACATCGTTCGCATACTGGGAGCTTGGTTCAGCACATTTGTCACGGCTGTAAAAGGCGGTCCGAAGGCACAGACTCGCAAGAAAATCGGTGAGGACGCCGCGCTGGGCTGGTTAATTATTCTCGGCACACTGCCCATAGTAGTGTTCGGAGTGATCCTGAAGAAGCCGATAGAGACCATTTTCCGTCCGCTGTGGTTGACTGCCGCAATGCTTATAGTCTTCGGTGTCATCATTTATCTCGCGGACCGCGTCGGAAAGATGGACTACACATTAGATGACCTCAAGTCTAAGAGCTCGGTGTTGTTCGGTCTTGCGCAGTGCCTGGCGCTTGTTCCGGGTGTTTCACGCTCTGGGGCGACTATTTCTGCTGGACGCTTACTCGGATTCAACCGTGAAACTGCGGCAAAATACTCGTTCTACCTCGCGATACCGTCAGTTCTGGGTGCGGCAATTTTCGAGCTTAAAGACGCGTTCGGTGATGCTGCATCATTCGGTTTCCCTGGGTGGCCGGCGACAATTGTTGCGACAGTGGTATCGTTCATTGTGGGGTATATCGTCATCGCGGCGTTTATGAAGGCAATCTCGAAGATCTCGTTCAAAGGGTTCGCAATCTACCGCGTAATCCTTGGTATCGTTATGCTGGTGCTGATTTTTACTGGTGCTATTTAATGTGCTATACTACTGGAATTATCACTGCTTGCGCTGAGTTACCTGCGCGGTTAGGTTCGTTTTTGCGATGACAATCAACTTTTCGGACATCTGCTCAATCGGCGTGGGTGAGCAAATTAAGAACTACACCCCAGTCAGCAATCGCCTAGACTTGAAGAGGCACCTTGACAATCTCGTGAGGGACTTTCCTGGGGAGCCTGTGTTCGTCGTTGCTGGTGGCACCAATATCCTTCCGAGCGATGCAAGTTGTGGTGAGCATATTGTGCACCTTCTACCGAGCGACACTGTGAGCGATACTGAGGCGTATAATCAGTATATCTGGGCAGGCAACTCACTCGATTCGGTTGCTTGGAACCTTAACTTGGCGGAACTTTCTGGCATCCCCGGTTCGATTGGCGGCGCAGTGGTTCAAAATGCTGGTGCATATGGTGCGTCGATTAGTGATTTTGTGCACTCAGTTGAAGTCTACGATGTCCTCAGCAAGCGTTACCGTGTTCTTTCGCCGGCGCAGTGTGCTTTTGGCTACCGCACTTCGATTTTCAAGCAGAACGAGCAGAATATTACCGCGGATTCATCGCCTAAGCCGATAGTCACTGGCGTTCGGATTATTCCGCAGCCCGACACTCTTGAAGTCAGGTTTGACCAACTAGCGAAGGCACTGCGGGTCCAAAATGGGGATAGACTGCCTGCCGAGAAAGTCCGCGCGTCCGTTCTAGAACTACGAGACTCAAAGGGGATGTTGGCGCCGGGGTTTGGGTTTGGGCAGGCCGACGACTCAGACCGCAGGAGTTGTGGGTCTTTCTGGACGAACCCGATTGTGCCAGAGTTTCTTCTGCGCAAGTTGCCCTCGTGTATACCAGTATATCCTGCTGATTCGCCAGGATATGTTAAGGTGTCCGCAGCGGCACTCATTGAGAATGCTGGTTTTTGCAAAGGTTTTGCGCTGGACGGGCACGCTAGTGCGGGCATCTCGTCTAAACACTGCTTGGCGCTAATAAATCGTGACGTTAACAATTCTAGTGCGGGCCATGAACTACGAGAGCTCAAAAGTGTGATTGAAGCGACCGTCTTAGAGAGGTTTTCCGTTGCATTACTACCCGAACCCGTCATACTCTAGTGCATGACCGCCCCATTAAACACGGATAATCTGCTTTTCGGTCACAATGCCGTTCACGAATTTGTCATGCTCTTCAACTGGTATCTCCTCGTCAAAATACACTTCGACGTCGTAAAGTAGTGCGAACACTTTGGCATCCTCGCGCTTCTTAAGCAGCACCCGGTCATACCACCCACCGCCATGTCCTAGACGATGCCCTCTGAAATCAGCAGCCAGCCCTGGAACGATCACCAAGTCTGCGTCTTTAATGGCATCCTCCCCGAGAATTGGTGAGCTCGGCTCTGGTGGACGCCCCGCGTGCCGTTCTTGCAAGTCGTCTAGTGTGACAAACCGTGCCCAATTCCTCGACTGCAGGTCCGCGAGCACGGGCAGTAGAATCGTCTTCTTCCGTATTGAGAGCACTTTCAAGAGTAGGTTCGTCGAAGGCTCAGTGCTCCTTGAGGCATACAAGGCGACCGTTTTCGCGCTGTCAATCTCACTCAATAGCATCGTCATCTCGCATAGTGACTCCGATGCCTTCAATATGTCGTTCGGCTGCAGTTTTTTCCTGTTCGCCAAGATATTCTTTCTGAGTAGGTCCTTTTTGTCCTGCAAGCTGTAGTTGCCCTCTGCGAAAACATCTTTCAACGCGATATGTTTCATACACCAAACTCCTGTCTCTTCTCAATCGCCTTTCCTAGCGTCACTTCATCGGCAAATTCTAGATCCGCACCCATTGGTAACCCTGTAGCAATCCTAGTCACGCGCAAATCCATCGGCGCTAACATCCGTGCAATATACGACGCGGTCACTTCACCTTCAACATTAGGGTTAGTCGCCAGAATCACTTCCTCCACTTTAGGGTCTGCCACCTGTTTCATAAGCAGATTGATCCGCAGATGTTCAGCCTTTATACCTGCCATCGGGTTCAGTGCGCCACCAAGCACCAAATACTTGCCGAAATACTCGTGTGTCTTCTCTATCGCGATAAGGTCCCTCGGCTCCTCAACCACAAGAAGCACATTTTCTGCGCGTTTAGGGTTCGAGCATATATAACATACCTCGGTAGAAGAAGTGTTGCCGCAGTTTGAGCACACGACAATATGGGTTTTCGCATCTATTATAGCACTGCTCAGCTCATTTGTAAAACTCGTCGGTGCATCGAGCAGGAAATAAGCAATTCTGGTCGCAGATTTCGGGCCGACACCAGGCAACTTCGCCAACTTGTCGATCAGGTTGAGTATCAGTTCATCATTCATTAATGCGTTGAACTCCTGGTATAATACTGTTGAAGTTGTCCAGAATTGAAGCGGCGGAATCTACTACCTCGTCGTCCTCACTAATTTCGACTACTGGCTCTTCTGTTGTCTCTGGCTCCTCTACGGCTACTGGTTCAGGCGGAGGTTCTTGCGCGGCGCTCTTTGCTGCAGTTGAGTCCGATATGGCTGAAACGGCAACTTTCGGGCCACCATGCTTAGCGATGAGCGTAGAAATCTCGGCCCCGTAGCCCTTATTGTTGAAGGTTTCCGCCAGGCGTGGGTTCGCAAAGTTGAGTTGCAGAACACTGTCGACAATCCCCACGAGCGTGGCATTCGTTTTCGCCATCATAACTGCCGCTTTACGTTCGCTCATCACATTATCCCACACGGCATCATCAATTTGCGCAGACGGTGCGGATGCACTCACGGGCGCGGGCGCTGGTGTAGACGGTGCGGGCG
>JAISRT010000017.1 GCA_031273495.1 Candidatus Ancillula kalotermitis
AAGAAAGGGTTACAGAAGGTAAAATTTGTATGAACCGTATAGTGCGGTGAGATAGGTATTATTGGCTTATTTACAGGCGAAACTCAGGTTTTTTCAAGATTAAAGTGTAAAACTCGGGATTGCGGCACAGGTTACCAATTTGACATACCATCGTGCTATACTAGTGAAAACTGATATAGTTGTATCATATATGTAGTCTAAGGAGGCAAAATGTATAAGTTGATATTGATGAGGCATGGTGAGTCTGAGTGGAATTTGAAGAACCTGTTCACTGGGTGGGTTGATGTGAATTTGTCTGACACTGGTGTGGTTGAGGCCAAGAAAGGCGGCGAGTGGCTGTTAAAAGAGGGCATTCTCCCAGATGTCGTTCACACTTCACTTCTTCGTAGGGCGATAATGACTGCGAATTTCGCACTTAATGAGGCAGGGCGTGCATGGATCCCTGTGAAGCGTTCTTGGCGGCTCAATGAACGGCACTACGGTTCGTTGCAAGGGCTAGACAAGAAGCAGATTCGCGATCAACACGGCGAAGACCTTTTCATGAGATGGCGTAGGAGTTATGATTTCCCACCGCCACCAATTGAGGACGGGTCAGAGTTCGACTCTAGCTCAGATGTCCGGTATTCTGACGATCCGCAGGCACAGAGGGTTAAGAATGAGTGCCTAAAAGATGTATTAGAACGCGCATTGCCATATTGGGAGAGCGATATCGTGCCCGACTTGAAGTCAGGTAAAACAGTGCTAGTTGCTGCACATGGTAACTCATTGCGCGCGATAGTGAAGTATCTTGAGGGCATCTCCGATGATGATATTGCTGGCGTTAACATACCGACTGGCATCCCTTATGTCTATGAACTTGACGAAAACTTGAAGCCTATTGGTGGCAAAGGGCGCTATTTAGACCCCGATGCTCAAGCCAAAATCGATGCGGTTGCCAATCAAGGGAAGTAAAGTGAGGGTGCAGGGCATACAATGAAGACGTCAGAAATACGCAGGCGGTGGCTTGACTTTTTCGAACAGCGCGGTCATACCGTCGTGCCGTCTGCGTCACTGATTAGCCCTGACCCAACCACACTCTTCACAATTGCGGGGATGGTCCCATTTATTCCATATATGACCGGTGCGCAGACTGCCCCATGGTCAAGAGCGACTAGCGTTCAGAAGTGCGTGCGGACTGCGGACATTGATGAAGTGGGTAAAACTACACGCCACGGCACATTCTTCCAGATGAATGGCAACTTCAGCTTCGGTGACTATTTCAAGCATGATGCAATTGGTTACGCCTGGGAGTTCATCACTGGGCACCTCGATTCTGGGTGCCTCGCGCTTGACAAGAGCAAAATCTGGGTGACTGTCTGGGAAGATGATGACGAAGCCTATGCACGCTGGCTAGAAGTTGGACTGCCTGAAGAGCATTTGCAGCGTAGGGACAAAGAAGAGAACTTCTGGTCGACTGGTGGTCCTGGACCAGCGGGGCCTTGTTCGGAAATCTTTTTTGACCGTGGGCCTGAGTTCGGTGAGGAAGGTGGTCCGATTCATGATGATCAAGTAGGCACTGAGCGGTATCTCGAAATCTGGAACTTGGTGTTTATGCAATGGCAGATTGATTCGGTCAAGTCCAAGTATGAGTTCAACATTGTAGGTGACCTGAAACAGAAGAATATCGACACTGGTATGGGACTCGAGCGGGTGGCATTTTTGATGCAAGACAAGCAAAATATCTATGAGATTGACGAGATCTACCCTGTGATTGAGAAAGTGGAGGCGCTGACGGGTAAAACTTACGGCGAAAATCATGAAGACGACGTATATATGCGCATTCTAGCAGACCATATTCGCTCTAGCATGATGATTATTGCGGACGGTGTCAAGCCGAGTAATGAGGGGCGGGGCTATGTTCTTCGCCGTTTGATGCGACGTTGCGTCAGGTCAATCAAGCTCCTGGGCTTTCAAGAGCCGTCATTCGAACTACTGTATACGACTAGTTTTAACGCCATGAAACTGAGTTACCCTGAGCTAGAGCAACAGTTCGACAAAATTATTGAAGTTGCGCTAGCGGAGGAGAAGGTTTTTGCTCGCACACTGACTTCTGGGAGTGCTTTTCTTGATTCGGCAATCAAAGCGGCAGGGAAAAGCGGTATCATTTCGGGGTCAGATGCGTTCAAGTTGCACGACACACATGGTTTCCCGATAGAGTTAACTCTTGAAATCGCGGCATCTTCAGGGGTGAAGGTGGACGAAAAGGCGTTCCGGGTCGCAATGCAAGAGCAGAAAGACCGCGCGCGGCAAGATGCACTAGCGAAACGTGGCGCGGCAGTCGACCTATCGACCTACTCAACATTTGCCAAGGAGCTCGCGGAAAAGTTGAAGGCCGATGCGTCAAAAGTGGTCGGTAATAATGCTGGCATCTCCAAGTTTCTGGGCTATGACACTCTAGAAGCGGATGTTAAAATAGTGGGCATATTGACAAAAGATGGCCCAGTTTTGACCGTTAAGTCAGACTCGCAAGAGCCAGTGGAAGTTGAAGTAATACTTAATCAGACGCCATTTTATGCGCAGTCTGGAGGGCAACTCGCGGATCGTGGCACAATTCTGACCGAAAGCGGTGCTCTTCTGGAAGTTGATGATGTTCAGAAGCCAATTCCGGAGTTGTCAGTGCACAAGGCGCGCTTAATGTCAGGTAGTATTACTCTTGATGACCGCGCGAAGGCGAGTGTGGACGCAGTGCGACGTCTAAATATTGCGAAGGCGCACACGTCTACCCATATAATTCACAAGGCGTTGCACGAATTTGTCGGCGAAGAAGCAGTCCAGGCGGGAAGTGAGAACAGTCCAGGGCGTGTCAGGTTCGACTTCAAGTCTAGTTCAGCAATCCCTTCTAGCATTCTGTCCGAGATTGAGGAGCGCGCCAATCTGAAAGTGCAGGAGAATTCGGCGACTACCGCGCAAATTATGCCAATCAAGAAGGCTAAAGAGATTGGTGCGATGGCGCTATTTAGCGAGAAATACGGCGACAATGTGCGCGTCGTTTCCTTGGGGCTTTCCGACTCCGATGATGCTAAGGCTGCGGACGGCGAAGAGTGCTGGAGTGTTGAACTCTGCGGTGGCACTCACGTCAATAGAGTTGGTGAAATAGGGCAAATTGTTCTACTCGGTGAGGGGTCGATAGGCTCAGGTGTCCGTAGAGTCGATGCGCTGGTGGGCTCTTCTGCGACCAGGTTTGCAGCACGCGAACATGCTCTAGTCGGCCAGATATCTTCAATGCTCGGTACCAAAGATCCCGACGAGGTTGCCGAGCGCATACAAAACCTCATGGACAAACTGTCTAGCGCGCAGAAACGTGAGGCCGAACTTGCCCAAAAGGCTATGCTGGAAAAGGTGCCAGTAATCCTGGAGTCACCGAAAATGAAGGGTGACGTCAAATACTTTGTTTATAACGCGGGGAGTGTCTCGAACGCCGATGTGTTGCGCAGTGCTGCACTTAAAGCCAGGGATATGTTTGGCGAGTCGGCACCTGGTGTCTTTGTTTTTGCCGGTGACAACGACGGAAAAGCAGTGCTGATTGTTGCCACTAATTCGGGTGCCCGTGATAAAAAAGTGAATGCTGGTGAGATTGTTCGTGAAATATCTAAACAGCTCGGAGGTGGAGGTGGTGGAAAACCAGACCTAGCGCAAGGTGGTGGTGACGCAGCCAATTTAGAGGCAGCGTTGACTAATTTGCTGAAAGGAGGTGCTTGAATGAGCGTGCAAAACTATGTTTGAAGAGCGTATCGAAAACTCTGACTTAAACGAGGAGATGAGGGCATCATTCCTAGAGTATGCCTATTCCGTAATTTACGCCCGTGCACTACCTGACGCGAGAGATGGACTGAAACCTGTGCAGCGACGCATACTTTACCAGATGTCGCAGATGAACCTTTACCCCGACCGCCCGTATGTCAAATCTGCACGTGTTGTCGGTGACGTGATGGGTAAGTTACATCCGCACGGCGACTCAGCAATTTACGACGCGATGGTCAGACTGACGCAGGAGTGGGTGCAACGAATTCCGCTAGTTGACGGCCATGGTAATTTTGGATCACTCGACAACGGACCCGCTGCGGCGCGTTACACTGAGGCGCGGATGGCAATTTCTTCGGTCAAAATGTGCGAGGACTTAGATGAAGATGTAGTTGACTTCGTGCCCAACTATGACAATAAGCTAAAGGAGCCTGAGGTGCTTCCAGCGGCAATACCTAACTTGCTAGTTAATGGTTCTACGGGCATCGCAGTGGGGATGGCGACGAACATTGCGCCACATAATCTACGTGAGGTCGTCCAGGCGGCAGTGTTCCTCATGAATAACCCTGACTGCACGGTTGAAGACTTGATGAAATTCGTCCCTGGGCCTGACTTCCCGAGCGGTGGTATAATTATTGACCTCGAGCCGATTAAAGAGGCCTACCAAACTGGGCGTGGAATTGTTAAGATGCGGGCGAAGACTAGTTTTGAGAAAGTGGGCAAGAAACAAGCGATAATAGTGCATGAACTACCATACGGCGTTGGCCCTGAAACTGTCCTTGAGAAGATTAACTTAGCGAACAAGGCAGGCAAAATTCAGGGCATTGCGAAGGCGGACGACTTAACTGACCGGCATTCGGGGCTTAATATGCAGATACTGGTCAAGAACGGCTTCAACCCGACTGCGATTTTGGATCGACTGCTGAAATTGACCCCGCTAGAAACCTCGTTCGGGATTAATAATGTTGCGCTAGTGGACGGCGCACCGAAGACTTTGGGGCTCAAAGAAATGCTTAAAGTGTGGATTGAGCATCGCCAAATCGTGATCCGCCGACGCACCGAGTTCCGTTTGAAAGCGCGACAGGACAGACTACATCTCGTTGAGGGACTTCTGATAGCAATCCTCGACATTGACGAAGTAATTCAGGTTATTCGGAGTTCCGATGACACCCCTGAGGCGACGACGAGATTGATGACAGTGTTTGATTTGGATGAAATACAGGCACAATACATCCTTGACTTGCGGTTGAGGCGCCTGACCAAGTTCAGCAAGATAGAACTCGAGACTGAGAAGGCCAAGTTAGAGGAAGAAATTGAGCAACTTCAAGCAATACTGAGAGATCCGGAGCTGCTTAAGGCAGAAGTAACACGGTTAATGCATGAAACGGTCAAAGAGTTTGGCACTGACCGTCGCACACAATTAGCGCAAATATACAGTGGCTCGACGTCTGCGCTAGACCAAGGTGGTGCGCAGAGTAATGGGCAAAAGGGGCTAAGTAGTGACCTGCTGAGCAATTTTACAGCGACTTCTGCATCTACACCAGCGCTCAAGGGTGCAAATAAAGAGGCTAAAGAGTTGGCAAATCTCGAGGTCCAGGACGCACCGTGCTATATTCTACTTTCCGCCACTGGATTGATTGCTCGTGTCGTCCGCGGTGCGAAAGAGGAGCAGGCTAAGCCGCCGATGAGTGAAAACCGTGCGAAAAATGATGCGATTACGGCATGTGTGAAGACTTCAACCCGCTCAAAATTCGGCGTCTTGACTAGCCTAGGCCGCGTTTTGACATTAAGTGCGTTCGAAGTGCCAGAAATTGCGCGCGGTGAGAATGTGGACCTGAGCAGCATTGACAAGAACACTGCAGGCATCCCTAAATTGGACAGAATTGAGATTACTGGGGCACAAGGCGGCGCGGACATACGGCAAATACTCAGTCTGAATTCGGGTGAGACTGTGGTCACAGTTATCGACTTGACTAGTGACACTGACGCAAAGCCTTTAGCCATCGGGACCACATTTGGTGTCGTCAAGCGCGTGAAAATCGACGAGTTGCCGCATGATCGTGGTGGAAATATGCATGACGAGTGGCTTGAAATTACCCTCGAAGATGGTGACACTGTAGTGGGCGCAGCGCGGGCAGGGGACGAGGATGACTTGGTTTTCATTACTACCGACTCCAGTTTGTTGAAGTTCCCGGCGTCAAAAGTGCGCCCGCAGGGTCGGAGTGCAGGTGGGATGGCTGGCATTAAGCTTGCGGAGGGTCAAACTGTTGTGTCTTTCAACGTCTTGAGCAAGGCGGAAGTCGAAGACACTGTGCACCCACCGCTGGTGTTGACGGTCGCAGGTGACAACGATGCGCTACCAGGTACCCAGAACGGGTTCGGCAAGCTGACGCCATATAATCTCTACCCATACAAGGGCCGTGCGACTGGTGGTGTCCGTAGTCAGAAGTTCCTTAAAGGGCAGAACGCACTAATTTTCGCGTGGGCAGGCCCAGGAGTCGCAAGGGCAAACACTGCGAACGGGACGCCAGTCGATTGGCCAGAAATTGATGAGCGACGCGACGGGTCAGGCAAATTGCTCGATGCCCAGATATGTTGCATTGGTTGATATGCAGAACTTAGCGCAAAGATATTCGGGTGATTTGGGGTTCGCACTTGATGAGTTTCAGGTCAAGGCGCTTGAATATGTCGAGCAGAACAAGAATGTCCTAGTCGGTGCGCCCACGGGTGCGGGAAAAACTGTCGTTGGGGACGCCGCGATCTTCTTTTGGCTAGAACAAGATGGGTTCAACCGCGTGTATTATACAACTCCGATCAAAGCATTGAGCAACCAGAAATACCATGACCTCTGCAAAAAATACGGCGAGACACGGGTCGGTTTGGTGACGGGTGACACGGTTGTTAATAAGGATGCCCAAGTAATCGTTATGACTACCGAAGTGTTACGCAACCAGGTGTATTCGGATTCTAGCGCACTTGAGAATGTTAAATGTGTCGTTTTTGACGAAGTTCATTATCTCGGCGACAAAGGTCGAGGTTCAGTGTGGGAAGAAGTCCTAATCCATCTTCCGCGTGATATCACTATTATAGCACTTTCTGCCACAGTGAGCAATGTTGAACAGTTCGCCGCGTGGTTGGAAAAAGTGCGGGAAAACTGTGCGATTGTCGTGACGGATAAGCGTCCAGTGCCACTAATCCAGCACATTATACTGTCTTCTGATGACGAAAAGCGCAATGGTGCGAGAATTTGGGATGTGTATGACGATCACGGTAGTATGAATATGAAGTTGGCGTCAAAAATGCAGAAGAAAATGCCATCATTCCACAAGGACAGACGTGGTAGACGGGGGAAAGGACGCAGTTTCCCTAATGAGAACAAGCATAAGGGCACGAGGAAAGTTCCTGGACGCGTCGCTGTGATTGAAGAGTTGAGGAGCAATGGAATACTGCCGGCGATATACTTCATATTTTCACGTAAAGGGTGCGATGACGCGCTGAAACAAGTGATGTCCGCGCGCCTTAACTTGACTTCGCGTGAAGAGCAGGATGAGATACGGCTGCAGATTGACCTTTTTCTGCTCGATGAGATACCTACACCTTCAGATCACAAGAGCCTTGACCTTTTCGGGTTCGAGAACTTCAAGCGAGCACTAATTTCAGGCATTGCGACTCATCACGCGGGACTGATTCCAGTCTTCAAGTCACTTGTTGAGCACCTTTTCGAGAGGGGTCTGATAAAAGTCGTGTTCGCTACTGAAACTTTGGCACTGGGTATCAATATGCCAGCAAAATCAGTCGTCATCGAGTCAATAATCAAGTATGACGGGGTGAAACATGTTCCTTTGACGCCTGGGCAGTTTACTCAGTTGACGGGGCGCGCTGGGCGTCGGGGACTTGACGAGATAGGGCACGCATTTGTGGTCGATGGGCGCAATTTAACCCTCTTTGACGTCACGAAATTATCGTCCGCACGGCTTTACCCTCTGAAGTCAGCGTTCACACCATCGTTTAATATGGTGGCGAATATGAGTTGTAAGTATACACGGCTGCAAATTGAGCATATTTTGAACATGTCGTTTGCGCAATTTCAGGTCGACGACTCGGCGGAAGAGATTCAGATGAGAATTACCAGATACACTGCGCAGGAGGCAACGCTCAAGAGGGAATTAGAGCAGGTCAAGGACAAGGAGAAGGCTAAAGAGCGGTTGCGGCGAGTGAAGCAGAAGTTGAAAAATGCTGAGAATGACTTGCACAAGATGAAGTTCCGTATCATTGAGCGTTACGCGAAGTTGCAGGAGATTCTAGTTGAGAACGAGTATATTGCCGTGCGTGGGCAAGTGTATTCGCCGTCACAAAAAGGTGTCCTGTTGCAAGGGTTCTATTGCGAGAATGAGCTAACATTTATCGAGTTACTGACTTCCGGAGTGCTAAAAATACTGCCTGCCGCAAACCTCATCTCGGTGTTGAGTTGCTTCGTTTCGGTGCGGTCAAACTCGACGTCATTTGTGCAGAAAGAGTTGGTGTCGCGCAATTCTGGCTACTTTGATGCCCTCGAGAGGTTGCAGAAATTGGATAAAGAGTATCAAGTGTTAGTCAAGAGGCACCAACTTGTCGAGGAAGACGGGATTAACTACTCGCTGGTCAATGTGATGTTCTTAGTCGGCACGGGTGCTACAGTAGAAACGGTTTTGAAAGAACTCGGCGCGGAAAACCTGGGTGATTTGGTGCGGGCGTCACGCGGCATTCTGGACCTGCTGAGCCAAATTGTCCGTTATGCTGGTGAGTTTACGCCTGAAAATGCTCAGAACGCCATTGAAATTCTTCGCGGGTCCGACCTCTTCGGCTTTCTGGAGTGACACTGCCACAACGCCGTGCTATACTACTAGTATGACAGGAATAACATATAAAGACGCTGGTGTTGACATACAAGCGGGGGACCTCGCCGTCGAGTTGATGAAAAGTAGTGTGAAGTCGACTCTGAACTCTAATGTGGTCAAGGGTGCAGGTGGCTTCGCGGGGATGTTCAGTATAAAACAGTTCCAGGATATGCACGATCCAATTCTGACTACATCGACTGACGGCGTGGGCACTAAGGTTGAGATTGCGCGAAAGATTGATAAGCATGACAGTATAGGCCATGACCTTGTGGGGATGGTAGTTGACGATATTTCCGTGACAGGTGCGACACCACTTTTCATGACTGACTATATTTGCTGCGGTAAGTTGGTTCCAACGAAAATTGCTGAGATCGTTAAGGGCATCGCTGAGGGGTGTAGGCTCGCTCAAACTGCACTGGTTGGAGGGGAAACTGCGGAACACCCTGGTCTACTGGCGGATGATGAATATGACGTGGCTGGTGCCGCAACTGGAATTGTCGACCGCGAGAAGCTGCTGGACCCGGAAAACATCTGCAAGAGTGAGACTACTGAGCAAGGCGACGTGATTATTGGGTTGGCATCTTCTGGGCTACACTCGAATGGATTTTCACTTGTGCGCAAAGTCTTCCAGAACGCAGGTTGGGGCTACGATAAAGTTCTGCACGAGTTCGCAGGTGAGGAAAATGGTGTGCTCGGACGCTTTTCTAGTGCACCAACCCTAGGGGAAGTTTTGTTGACTCCAACTCGCATATACTCCAAATTATGCCTTGAACTTGCCGAGAAGTTCGACGTCAAGATTTTTTCACATGTCACAGGCGGTGGCATCGCGTCAAATCTGGCAAGAGTGTTGCCTGGCGGAGCGTTTGCTGTGCTTGACCCCAGACACTGGGAAGTGCGCGAACCGCAGATTTTCAAGCTGATTCAGGAGCTCGGCAATGTGCCAGAGGACGATATGCGCCGGACACTTAACCTCGGCGTGGGTATGATCGCTATAGTGGCAGAAACTGATCAAGATGCACTCATTGAATACTGCGCAGGCCAGGGAGTAGACGCATTTTTCATGGGGTTAGTTGGCAGGAGGCCAGGTGAGTTTGCATTTGACTTCGCAAAGGACAAACCAGAATCAGAGTTCGTTCACGGTACTAAAGGTGTAGACGGTGGTAAGGTCTTTTTGGGGCAGTTTTAGCCACTTTAATTGTCTTGTCAGCGCTTATATTGCCGACAGCGTAGAGCGCACAGGGTAGTCAATCCCGACGGTGAAATGTATCATTTTCTCCCAAGCGATAAGGTCATCAAGCAAATTGGTATCATCCGTTGACCATGAAATCCGCACTGACACTTCTGAAGTTGTTATGCCGTCGAGTGGGTCAAGAAGACTTTCGGGCGAGTTTCCGAAGTGGCGGTCATAACTACAGCTGACGTTCCCCGTGATATTTTTGGCGCCCACCAATTCAAGTTGATTCTCGAACCTACCGATGAGTGTGTTAGACGTCTTCTTCTCCAGTATTTTTTCTAGTTCGTAGTCCGCTTCAAAAAACGCTATCACTCTTATGTCATTTTCTAGTTCGTGATCACCCTTGGGGTCAAACATAACGATGAATTTCCCGGTCGCCAGATTAGGCTCTAACACTCCGTCTATAGCAACTGAAAACCTTGCCAACTTTTTGGGCGCTTCGACTTCCGTGAGCTTTAATTGTGACACTGTCTGGGCACTTTTAATCGATTCTAGGATGCGCGAGAAAGCATCGGATGCGGTAACATCTCTTGTATCATCGTTAGGCACTTCGGTAACCATTCCTCTAGTATATCAAAAAACAGTCGAGAATTTGCCAAGATACCGCCGAATGAAGTGAAAAACGGTCAAACTCGCTTGCGAGTTTGGCAATTGGCGGAAAAGGGGTGTCGGGGAGAGAGCGCAGCGGTTCGTCTCCCCGACGATTAATTTGTTATGTATAGCACTTACTGAATTCGTCAGGGTGGCTTCGCCGCCCTGCGAATGAAGTTAGTGCTATACTGTCAATATGAGGTTTGCCCCGAAGACCGAGATAGAGCGCGTGCGGAATGCGTGCCAAATTTCTGACATAGTCGGCATATATGTTCAACTCCAGAACGCAGGTGTCGGCGCAAAGAAGGGTCTGTGCCCATTCCATGACGAAAAAACACCATCCTTCACAGTGCGCGATTCCGTGGGTTCCTACCACTGCTTCGGCTGCTCGGAGTCTGGAGACGTGTTCAGCTTCGTGCAAAAAGTCAACGGGCTAGAGTTCTACGAGGCGCTAGATTTCGTAGCGTCAAGATGTGGCACAAGCGTAATTTACGAGGACAATAATAACGCTGCGCCGAGGGAAGACAAAGATAGGGTCAAACGCTCGAGGATTATTGAGGCAAACACGCTCGCGGCGAAATTCTTTCAGGATAACCTTAACTCACCCGAGGCCCTCCCTGCACGTGAACTACTCAAGAAGCGCAACTTTACCGCTGAGCAGTGTGCATCGTTCGGGTGTGGCTATGCCCCAAAAGGACGCGACACTCTCGCTAGATACCTTGGCGAAAAGGGGTTCACGCGCCCTGAACTTGAGGCGGCAGGGCTAATCAGTAACACTTCTTCAGGTATTTTTGACCGCTTTCAAGGCCGCGCAATCTGGCCGATTAAGGACATTGCAGGTAGTGTGCTCGGGTTTGGCGCTAGGAAGCTCTTTGACGACGACTTTTTCGATGCGAAATACCTCAACACTGCGGAAACTAGTGTCTATCACAAGTCAAAAGTGCTCTACGGACTAGACTTAGCCCGCAAGGCAATCAGCTTGAAGCACCAAATTGTCCTAGTCGAGGGCTACACTGACGTAATGGCGATGCACCTCGCCGGCGTTGACATTGCGGTCGCAACTTGCGGAACTGCGTTTGGGGAGGACCATGTCAAAATAGTGCGTCGAATTATGAATGACACCGACCCGAGTTCGATGATTCTGGGGGTGAATCAACACCAGCGGGGTAAGGTCATTTTCACTTTCGACGGTGACTCCGCAGGGCTAAAAGCCGCAACCAAGTCCTTTTCGCATGACCAGTCGTTTATGGCGCAGACCTATGTCGCAATTGTTCCCGACGGGCTAGACCCCTGCGATTTGAGAGTTCAACAAGGTGACCTTGCGCTCCGTGATCTGGTGGAAAGCGCTAAACCATCATTCGAGTTCATGCTAGAGACAACGCTGCAAAATTTCGACCTCAAAAATGCTGCAGGGCGAGTGGAGGCAATCCGGTCATGCGTACCAATAGTCGGCACAATACGAGATATCGCTTTGCGTGAGGAGTATGTCCTATTCTTGTCCAAGTTTACTGGTGTGAGCATTGAGTCAGTGCAGCGGGAACTTAGAGCGTGGCAACATCAGAATACTGACCTTCAGAAACGTTCACTGAACACAACTTCCTCAATACCTACCCTCGGCACCACCAATAACCGTAAAAGTGTGGATCCGAATGTTGAAGTCGAGATGAACTATATCGCCCTATTGCTGCAGTATCCTGGCTTCCTGGACTCGGAGTTGCTCTTCCAAATTGGCGAGGAACACTTCAGCAACAAATTCTTCTCAACCGTTTACAACAAAGTCATCGAGCTTGGTGGGCTTGACGTGGGCGCAGTCTTGAGTGGACCAGAGTGGATTTCTAGCATAAATGAAGGGCTATCTGACAGCTACAAAAAGGGTGTGCATAAATTGAGCGCTCAGAACTTGCCCATATCAAACGAAGACCAGATTGGCACCTATTTCACCGAGTTGACGACGCGACTGCAGCGGAAGTATAACAAGTCAGAAATAACGCGATTGAAGGCAGAATTATCAACCCTGAACCCGAACAACCCCGAGGATAAGCCTAAATACACTGATATGTTCAACAAAATCGTCGAGTTGTCTCGAAATAGCACTGAGTAACGCGAGTCAAAGTGTAGATTTGCGCTTATTGATGATGAAAAGTGGGCGTCCTTGAACCTCCTTAGTGATCTTCGAGATGTAAAGCCCAAGCACACCGAGGACGATAAAAACGATGCCAACTAAGACCACAACCGAAACGGCGACTATAGCGGCACCCGAAAGATCCCAGTCAAAGGGGTCATGAAGGAGGTACTTCTCCACTACGACGAACAAGTCGACAAGAAATGACACCACTGAAACCAGGATACCGAAATGCAGAATAAAAGTCAATGGCCATGTCGAAAGCGATGTTATAGAGTTGAGGGTGAGGTTGTAGAGCTTCTTGAATGTGTACGTCGGCGTGCCACCAATGCGCTCCAACGCGTCAAACTCGATGAACGCTTTATCAAAACCCACTAGATTGACTAGCGATCGCATCATTCGACCATGTTCAGTAATACCATTAACGGCATTCACCACTTCGCGGTCTAGCAGGCAAAAATCAGTCATCCCCTCGGGCATCTTGTCTTCAAAAATCTTCTTCTGCATTTTGCCCCACGCCTTTGAGAAGAGCTTCTTACCGCGTCCAGTTTTACGATTACTGCGCCGAATTCCGACTACAGACTGCGCACCGTTTCTCCACTTCGCGATGAACTCGGGTATCAAGTCTACAGGGTGTTGTCCATCCGAGTCGAGCATCAGCACCGCATCACCGCAAGCCGCCTGCAACCCTGCGCTCAATGCAACTTCTTTGCCGTAGTTACGCGCCAGGACAATCTGCTTGACTACATCCGAGGCGTCGTCAGCAATGATGTCGTCAACTATTCGGCAGGTCGCGTCAGTCGAGCCGTCGTTGACAAATATGACCTCCCACTGCGCGCAGTCTGGCTCGTCGAGTTGGGAGACTACTGTCCGCAGTGACAAAAAAAACTCCACCAGGCTATCCTGCTCGTTATAGACTGGGCACACGAAACTGATCATGAAATCGCTTTGTTCACGACCTCCTTTGCCTCCGCCTGCACCTGCGTTAAGTGGTCCTTAGAGATAAAGCTCTCGGCGTAGATTTTATACACATTCTCAGTGCCACTCGGGCGCGCCGCGAACCAAGCATTCTCAGTCACAACTTTGAGTCCACCAATGCTGGCACCGTTCCCAGGCGCCTCAGTCAGCTTGGCGTTAATTACCTCTCCCGCAAGTGATGTTGCTGACACTGCACTCGGCGTCAACTTCTTCAGCGCATCTTTCTGCTCAAGACTGGCTGGTGCGTCAATTCTAGCGTACCACGACTGCCCATACTTCTCAATCAACTCGCGGTGATGGTCCGCAGGGTTCTTCCCAGTTCGCGCAGTGATCTCCGACGCCAATAAGTCCAGTATCAGACCGTCCTTGTCCGTCGACCACACCTTTGAGTTCTTGCGCAGGAAACTTGCACCAGCGGACTCTTCGCCGCCAAATCCGAACGACGAGTCAATCAATCCAGGCACAAACCATTTGAAGCCGACTGGGGTTTCTACCAGTTTCTTCCCGATGCCTGCAGCGAGGCGGTCGATTAATGATGACGACACTAGCGTTTTACCGATATTAGCATTCGAGCTCCAGTCGGGACGCGCACCGCCGAACAAGTAGTTAATGCAGACGCTCAGGAAATGATTCGGGTTCATTAGCCCAGGGACATACTCACCTTGTGGGTCAATACCTGCCGCACCCGTAGACTTAGCAAGCGCGTTAGGCGTGACAATTCCATGGCGGTCTGAGTCGGCGTCATTACCAGTTCCGATGTCATATTTCGCGGGGTCAGCAAGGAAACGGTTAACCAACCCCTGCATTGAGAACGCGGAACTACAGTCCATGCGGATTTTCTCGTCCCAGTCAAGAGTCATAAACGTCCAGCGTGGGTCGACGGTCTCGTTAACTACTTCCAAGTTCAGTCCATATTGCTCAGCGATTAAGCCCCAATATTCAGTCGCAGCGCCACCGAGCGGATCAGCGCCAATTCGGAGTCCAGAATCGCGTATGACATCAAGATCAATCACATTCACTAGGTCATCGACATAACTCTTTCTGTAGTCATACTTGTGCACATTTTCTTTATTTAAGGCCTCCGTAAACGGGGTGCGCGCGACATTTTTCCAGCCACCGGGGAGCAGTTCGTTCGCGCGGGAAGCTATCCAAGCAGTGGCGTCAGTGTCGGCAGGTCCGCCGTGTGCAGGGTTATATTTGAAGCCACCGTCAGTCGGAGGGTTGTGCGAAGGCGTCACGACTATCCCATCCGCAAGTCCACGGTTTTTCGCTGGAACCTGGATCGACGCAGCGAACGCATCCTTGCGCAGGACGCCATTTTGGTCCGAATTCGCCTTCAAGATTGCGCAACTTATTGCTGGTGTAGGCGTCCAAATCGGGAGGTGTGTCGAGCGGTTGGCGTCAAGTGCCTGCTGGATTGTGCCATTGTTCACGTGTGAGTCAACCATTATTTCAACCCCCGCTGCAACCAGTACTTCTACCGCAGACATAAACGCTGGCAGGCTCAAAATATGGGTGTCAATACCGATGAAGAGCGGACCGTCTATCCCTGCAAGTTTACGATACTCAACAATAGCGGCTGTCGTGGAGACAATATGCGCCTCATTAAACGCATTTTTCAAGGATGCGCCACGGTGCCCCGAAGTGCCGAAGACCACTTTCTGCGACGGGTCGTTAACATCAGGTGCCCCAGAATAATACGCATCAAGAACTTTTACAACATCAATTAAGTCCGACTGCTCAGCAAGACTTCCAGCGCGAGAACTAACCATTTCTACCTCCTAGTATAGGTGCTTCATACACATCAACAGTATAGCACTTCATTGTTTACCAATACTTTCAATCGATTCCATAATCAAATTAAACTGCTTCGACAAGTCGTCACTAATGCTAGTCCTCTCATTTGGGTCAGAGGGGGTCACCTCTTTCTTATCTTGCGCGGTATCATTTTTCGCAGTTGACTCCTGGGTAGAAGGTGGCTCATCGCTAGTGTTTAAGAATGTTTGGGCAAGTGCGGACGCTGGTGCAGGCTCCGATTCTGTTGTTGTCGCACTCGGCTGTGTTAGATTGTGGGTTATACTCGGAATGACCGGTGCGGCAGGTTCCGCATTACTCACGGTTGGCGCAGACTGCGGTTTACGCGTCAAGTCTGAGATGACGGGAGGTTCATTGGCAGTAACGAGAGAAGTAGACTGCGCAATCACGGGTGCGGGTGCAGGTTCAATGGGCTGTGCGGACGCTGGTGCGGGCACGCGTGGCTGAACTATATTACGAGCCATACCAGCGGTAAAAGGGAGATTACCAGCATTAACGGGGAGTGTAGGCTGCGCTGGTGCGGGCTCCGATTCTGTTGTTGTCGCACTCGGCTGTGTTAGATTGTGGGTTAAACTCGGAATGACAGGTGCGGTAGGTTCTGCATTACTCACGGTTGGCGCAGACTGCACTGGTGCGGGTGTGTCGTTAGTTACAGGGTGCGTCGCGGTTGGCGTGCTTGGAGTGGACGGCGCAGTCTGCGGCTCGTGCGGCAAGTCTGCGATGACGGGAGGTTCATTGGCAGTAACGAGAGAAGTAGACTGCGCAATTTCGAGTGCTGTAGGCTGTGCGGGCGCTGGTGTTGACGCTAGTGGTTGTGCTAGTAAGTTAGACTGCGCGCGGGCTGACATCACTGGTGATGCCTTCGTAGCCATCGATACCAGAAACACTGCCAAAACAGGTGTCAGCACGAACAACCAGAGCTGCGCGATCGAGTCAATGTTCAAAGAGGCAACCGAGAGCGCAATGTTTTTCGCGATGTTTGCGCCACCTGCAGTAGTTAAGGAGAGCAGATAGGCACTTAACGCGTATCCAGAAGCGATTAACGTCCACTTCATCGGAACGGATAGCTTTTTACCTGACGCGTAGTTGAAAATGAGGATCACGAGTGCCGCCAAAACAAGTTCTAGAACAGAAGTGAAAATGATGTCGAAGTTTATGCCAACAGTGCTTAGCGATTTTGCAGATGGACTAGACGACCCAAACCCAGGGACGAGCTGCGTAAACCACTTTTCGGGCTGGAAACCAACTGAAATGGGCATAATCAAGCGGAAGATAAATGCGCCAATTAAAGCACCGAGAATCTCAAAAAGGGTGCATAATGCGAAAACTGAAAGTGTGACTCGCTTTTTTAAGTAGTCGAATAGCACTAAAACTGGGTTGAAATATCCGAAGACGTTAAAGTTCTCGAAGCATAGTCCGATAAGAAAATAAGCCAAACCAGTGATAATTGCACAATTTAATGCAAGTTGACCAGTATTTAGCAATGAAACGGTCGAAATTCCGACTGCCAAAACTAAAGTTAAGAGTGCCGTGCCGACAATCTCGACTACACAACGCTTAAAAATGCTCGGGTTATTCATATCATTAGTATAGCACTAACTTCATTCGCATGTGGGCAAAGTCCATGCCCAGCCCGAAAAACACAAATACTTGCGTCGTGTGCAGGAATGTGCTATACTTGAGCAATGAACATTAAAGACTTGAAATCCTACATATTGAGCGGTGTAACTCCCCCGTCAGAATACCAGTTTGGTCTAGAACTTGAACACTTTGTGGTAGACCGAGACGGGAAAGCAGTGCCTTACAAAAATGGTGTTGAAACGCTCCTCTCGAAAATGGCTCAAGCCGCTGGTGTAAGCGTGGATGTTGTTAAAGAAGACGGCAACATTCTAGGGCTCAATCTCCCTAAGCTTGCAATCTCACTCGAGCCGGGTAGCCAATTCGAGGCCTCAATAGGCCCCTGCAAAACCGTGGAAGAGATCTCGACGATATACACGCATTTTGAGACACTTCTGCGCCCTATCCTTGATGCGAACGGCTGGAATTTGGAGACCTACGGCTATAGACTGCGCGAGTCGCCCGAAGATATTAAACTGATACCCAAGCAGAGATATTTCGAAATGGACGGCTACCTCAGTCAGACCGGTGAGTTCGGTGTCGACATGATGAGGTGCTCGGCGGCAACCCAGGTGTCAATTGACTTTTCATCGGAGGCTGACGCCATCTCAAAGTTACGCCTCGCGTCCATATTGTCCCCTGTTTTTGCCTACATTTTCAGCAACACCCCTGTGGTCCGTAAGTCCAAAAACGATGACCCGCTGTTCAGGGCGAAGATGTGGTATAAAATTGACGAGAAGCGCGCTGGTGTAATTCCTGGTATATTTGATGAGGACTACTCTGTGGAAGACTACTGCCGGTGGGTGTTTAATACACCTGTTATGACGAGGAACTATGCGGGTTCAAAGATGGATGATGTGGAGTTCACGCTGTCGACAGTCTTCCCTGACGTGCGGATGAAGAAATTCGTCGAACTGCGCTCCGTGGACTCGATACCAATTTCCAGGGCGCTAGAATATGTTACGCTGGTAGGAAATGTGTTCTACGATAATCAGAAACTGCACGCTTTACTGGACTATTTCGAGTGGCAAAGTTTAACTGAACGCGATGTTTACGGCGCGGCAGATGTGTTGAGTCAAAACTCGGTGGGCAATATGCAATTATACGGCAAGGACTACGACGAGATACTGGAGAAGATATATGAATGAAATTACCACCGACGTGCGAAGTGCGATCCTCAACCTATCTACTGAGCACTTCGAAACTGCAGTCCAACTTCGTCGACAGATTCACAAGCATCCAGAAATTGGTTTTACCGAGTTCAAGACGACTGATGCAATAATCGCTGCACTAGAAAGCGTTAATGAGCACGCCAAGAAAAAGTTCAGTATAACTCGCTTCGACAAGACCGGGCTGATGGCGGACCTGGTTGTCACTCCAGGAGAGAAGTTCATTGCGTTTCGTGGTGACATCGACGCACTGCCTATCGAGGAGAAGACTGACCTTGCGTTTCGTTCAGAGCATCAGGGGATCTCGCACAGTTGCGGGCATGATATTCACGCAGCGTCAGTGTTCCTTGCGGGGTGCATACTCTCTCACCTGGCGGACACTTCGACATTAAAGCACAACGTCAGGCTCGTTTTCCAGCCTGCGGAAGAGGTTAACCCGTCGGGTGCTAAACACATTATAGCACAGGGAGTACTCGAAAATGTTCAATCGATTTATGCCGTTCACTGCGACCCGATGCTTGATGTCGGTCAGATTGGCACTAAGTTTGGGGCAATCACTTCTGCGACGGATTTGATTAGAATTACAGTTTCTGGCAACGGTGGGCACACGTCTAGGGCACATTTAGCTGGTGATTTGATATACGCCTTGAGCCTGATTGCGTCGAACACACCGAGCATTCTGCGCTCTAGTTATGATGTTCGTGAAGCTGTAACACTAAACTGGGGGAAAATTGAGGCGGGGTATATTGACAATGTCATTCCGCGTAAGGGGCAACTTTGGGGCACATTTCGGACTACTTCAGCAACCGCTTGGAAAGAGGCAAAAGAGCGGATTACGAAGCTTGTTGAGGCGATCGCAGAGCAGTGCGGTGTGTCCGCAAGTGTGGAGTATAAAGTGGGAGTGCCACCGACAATCAATTCGGAAGAGGCAACAACGCGAATGAATAATGCCTACGAGCAGATGTTTAGGCGTGGCAAACCAATTCCTCTTCAACAGTCACTCGGAGGTGAGGATTTTTCGTGGTATTTGCGTGAAGTCGACGGCGGGATGGCGAGATTAGGCGTGAGTTTAGCGAACGCTGAGGCGAATTCGGACATTCACCAACCAGACTTCAACCCTAACGAAGAGTCAATAAAAGTTGCCGCGGAGTTTTTTGCTGGCATCGCGGTGTTATAAACCGAATGTCATCCTTGGGCACACTCGCCCACCTTCCTGTCATCCTTGGGCACACTCGCCCACCTTCCTGTCATCCTTGGCTTTATGCCGAGGATCCATAAACGCACATCTACTGGTCAGACAATTTGTAAGCGGAATCATCCGAAGTCGAGTTGACGCCAACCCTCGTAGACCGCGATTGATGCCGAAACTGCGAGGTTGAGTGACCGGACACCTTCTTGCATCGGGATGCGCAGCTGCTCAGTGACCCGAGTATGGTTAAGTATCTCTTCGGGAAGTCCAGTAGGCTCGGGGCCAAAGAGTAGAACGTCATCTGAACGGAAGTTAACGTCTGAGAAATTGGTCGTGGCGTGGCTCGAAAATGCGAAGATCCTGCACTCGCCTACCGCCTCAAGAAACGCATCGAAGTTGGTATGAGTGACAAAATGTGATAATTCGTGATAATCCAACCCTGCGCGCTTCAATTTAGCGTCGTCCATTTCGAAACCCAGTGGCTCAATTAAGTGTAGCACATTGCCCACGCAGGCACTCAAACGGATGGCGTTGCCCGTATTCCCAGGTATCCTAGGCTCAAAGAATGCGATGTCGGGGGCAGCACTCATCGAATTATTTCACTCTCATCTTGGCGCTTGATCATCTCTCGAACTCTGCCATTTTCAAGCGCAATCACGGCGGGTTTTGGTAGCATATTGTAGTTTGATGACATCGAATACGAGTAGGCACCGACGGACGGGATGACTAGCAAGTCGTTACGCTTGAGGCTCTTCGGTAGTTGAACATCATCGATTAAAATGTCCCCCGACTCGCAGTGTTTCCCCACCACGCGGCAGGCGGTCGTGTCGTCACTCGGTTCGAAAGTTAACGCATAGCAGGAGTATTTTGCGCCGTAGAGCATCGGGCGAATATTGTCCGCCATACCGCCGTCAACACTGACATAGCGCCGAAACATACCAGCGGAATATTCAACATCCTTAATCGTGCCCACTGTGTACACCATAAACATACAGGGTCCAATCACCCAGCGCCCCGGCTCAAAGACCAGACTGGGCAGTGGTAGCTGGTTCGCTTTGGAGTGTTCGGAAATCAAACCCTGCAGCGACTCAAACAATTGCGTGAGGTCTAACTCTGGGTCAGTGTCTAAGTATTGAATGCCGAAACCACCGCCGAGGTCAAGCGTTTCAAGCAGCACACCAAACCTGCTCTTAACATGAAGCCTGAACTCTAGTAACTTTTCTGCGGACGCAAGGAACCCGTCTGGAGATGCAATCTGGGACCCGATGTGGCTGTGGACACCTTGCAACTTAAGATGTTCGCACGCCAACACCTGCTCCACTGCCTGCAGGGCAACTGAATCCGCACCTGATGTTGAACTCACCGACAAGCCAAACTTCTGGTCCTCATGCGCAGTCGAAATGAATTCGTGGCCACCCGCATGCACACCTGTGGTCAATCGCAAAATAATGTTCGCAGTTTTGTCAAGTGCCTTAGCAATGTCTTCCACTCGCACAATTTCATCAAGCGAATCAATGAACACTGCGTGAAAGTCATTTTCTAGCGCTAGTTTCAACTCCGCATCACTCTTATTGTTGCCGTGCAGCCCAATCTGTCCGCCGCGCATTGAGCCGCGGAGCGCAGTCTTCGCCTCGAGTAGCGAGCAGCAGTCGATGTTTAGCCCCTCGTCGGCAAGTATTCCCACTAACTCTGTGCACAAGAACGCCTTCGCAGCGTAAGATACCGAAGTCGAAATGCCTTTCGCGTCGAACTTTGCCCTCACTAGCTGTCGGAAATTGCGCAGTCGGGACCTAAAGCAGTCAACATCAAAGACGAAACTCGGTGTGTGAAACCTGAGTGCCACTTCGCGGAAAGTGGAGGTGTAGTCCCCAACTTCTATACCATTGAGACGCATACTACCTAGTGAAATAGAGTTTCAGGCCTCCGCTGAGTTTCGCCGCCGCGTTGTATATCAGCGCAATCAACACGCTCAGAATCGTTATCAAGGCAACGTTCACACATGCCAGCAATGAGGTGACGAGTATCACTTTCCCTATCGCGAATGTGCCCGAAAGGTCAATACCGAGCCCAGAAGATGTTAAAGCCTGCGCGAACTGAAAGATGATGCCCGAAGTGTCCAAGAAGAGCCAGAAAACTGACACCATAATCACCAAGATCACTCCGAATGCAATTGACAAGAAGAACCCTACCTTGCCAGCCGAAAGTGGAGATATATATTTTAGGGTTAACGCCGTGACATCAACATCCATATTCAATTTCTGCTCATCACGTGTCAACTTCTTGAACGTGCTCTTTTTTAAAGAACTAGAAGTCTTAGGGCCGTTTACGACTCGAGTTGCACCAGGCTTACCTGTCGCCTTCGGTCCTTGAACACTCCGCTGAGATTGAGACTCGTTTTTACGTTGCGGTGCACCAGGCTTCGGGCGATTTGCCGAAACAGTCGAACCAGCTGAACGTGGACCGCCAGCACTTTTAATAACTCTTGCCATTAGAAACTCCTTACTTCACAATGAACATATCACAAGTATAGCACATTAGTCTGCCGGGATGAAAATTACTCGACTTTGAACGCAAACTCTGGCTTAGAATCCTTGTCGGTGACGTCAATCTTGACCTTCTGCCCCTCTTTAAGTTCAGTATAGAGTATTTTCTCGCTCAACTCGTCTTCAAGATCCGACGAAATAACCCTCCTGAGCGGACGTGCACCGAGTATCGGGTCATACCCTCTCTTGGCAAGTAAATCCTTTGCGGCAGGCGTGACCTCTAGTCCGATATGCTTTTCCTCTAGCCGCTTCGCTAGTTTGTTCAACATTAGGTCAACAATCTCCAGGATTTGCGGCTCGGTCAGCTGCGGGAAGACTATCACATCATCGAGACGGTTCAGAAACTCAGGGCGGAAGTCTTTCTTGAGGTCTTGGCGCACTTTAGCTTTCATATGCTCGTAGGTCGACTGCTTATTGTCATCGTCAGTAAATCCAACGCTCACTCCGCGCGCTAAGTCACCTGAACCGAGGTTCGTGGTCATAATTATCACAGTGTTCTTGAAGTCAACCAAGCGTCCAGTAGAATCAGTCAGATGCCCATCTTCTAGCACTTGCAACAGGGTGTTGAAGATGTCGGGGTGTGCTTTCTCAATCTCGTCAAAAAGGACCACGCTAAACGGCTTGCGGCGCACTTTCTCAGTCAACTGACCGCCTTCTTCGAACCCAACGAATCCTGGAGGCGCTCCGAACAGGCGTGACGTTGTATGCTTCTCACCGTATTCGGACATATCAATCTGAATTAGCGCGGAATCATCACCGAACAGGAACTCCGCGAGCGCCTTCGCCAACTCAGTCTTGCCCACACCAGTAGGCCCAGCGAAAATGAATGAACCACTCGGGCGCTTCGGATCTTTAAGCCCCGCTCTTGTGCGGCGAATCGAGCGTGCAAGTGCAGAAATTGCCTCATCTTGACCAATAACGCGCTTGTGTAGTTCAGCCTCCATATTGAGCAAGCGCTTCGACTCCTCCTCAGTAAGCTTGTAGACTGGGACACCTGTTGCCATCTCAAGCACCTTCGCTATTGCTTCCGCATCAACTTTGGCCTCCGATTGGTCTAGCTTTTCCTTCCACTTTTCCTTTTCCTGCGCAATTTCCTTTTTCAGCTCCTCGTTTTCGGTCTTAATCCGGTCAGCAGTGACAAAATCGGCAATCTCAATCGCGGTGGATAGTTCAACCTCACGCTTTTGCAACTTAGTGTTCAACTGCTTAATGTTATCGGGGAGCGTCATACGGGAAATACGTAGCCTTGCGCCCGCTTCATCAACTAAATCTATCGCCTTGTCGGGGAGAAACCTATCGTTGACATACCTACTGGACAACTTGACTGCTGCTTCAATTGCATCATCCGAAATTATTACTCTGTGGTGTGACTCGTAGCGATCCCGTAGCCCTTTCAGTATATCTATCGCGTCCGGAATTGATGGCTCATTGACTTGGACAGGCTGAAAACGGCGCTCAAGTGCGGAGTCTTTTTCGAAATGTTTACGGTATTCGTCGAGTGTAGTTGCCCCAATTGTCTGCATTTCGCCTCGGGCGAGCATAGGCTTGAGAATAGATGACGCGTCCAGTGCACCTTCAGCATTACCGGCACCAACCAGCGTGTGAATCTCGTCGATAAACAGTATCACATTCTTGCGGGCCACAATCTCGTTCATCACTTTCTTAATCCTGTCCTCAAACTGCCCGCGGAAAGTTGTCCCCGCCACCATGGACCCTAAATCTAGCGCGTACACCTGCTTATCAGTCAAAGTTTCGGGGACATCACCAGAAACAATACTCTGCGCCAAACCTTCGACAACCGCAGTCTTCCCCACACCAGGTTCACCCAATAGGACTGGGTTATTCTTGGTGCGACGGCTTAAAATCTGCATTATGCGCTCCACCTCAGTTTTCCTGCCGATCACTGGGTCGAGTTTACCTTCCGCTGCCAAATCAGTTAAGTTGCGGGCAAACTTGTCAAGCAGTTGCGCACCAGATTGGCTATTTTTTCTTCTACCAGCACCTGCCAATTCCTCGTCTGCTTCGGGATTCGGACTTTTGATGTATTTTGCCAAGGAGCGGCGGACATCTTGCGGCGGAATGTCGAGGTCAGCCATAATTTTCAGTGCCACACCTTCACCCTCCATCATTATACCAATTAGGATGTGTTCAGTTGACACGAAGTTGTTCCCCATATTGAGCATCTCTCGAAAAGATATCTCCAAGACGCGCTTCATTCTCGGCGTAAATTTAGGCTCTTCGGTCTTCTTGGCCTCAGGCTTTATCAGTTCTACAAGTTTTTCACGGACTACTTTCGACGACATACCAACATCATTGAGCGCCTTTGCTGCAGCACCTTCCTCAACTTCTGTCAATGCCAGGAGGATATGCTCAGTTCCTATAAAGGAGTGTCCAAACTCGGTTGCATGCGCCTTAGCAGTAACAATCACATTGCTTGCCATGTCAGTAAACTTTTCGAACATATTTTCCTTTCATCTTCCGCACTTTGCGCACTTGCACGCGACATTTTCACCACGCACAAATATATAACGCAAAATGCGCCAACTTATTCCGAGGCGAACAGTCTTCTTCCTGCCGTTCACCTCTTGGCGGATGCGCCGGGATTTGAACCCGGGGTGGTTTCCCACACACGATTTCGAGTCGTGCACCTTCGACCGCTCAGACACGCATCCATGTAGTCTGCGCATCCGAGCGGTCTCCTTCGACCTCAGATATCCTGGGGAGACCCCAGACCCCCGGACACGCATCCATGTAGTCTGCATGCTACTAGAACATGCACACTAACTTTTCACACATCAGTAGTATAGCATGTCTTGCACTCGAGGTCAATTTAACCCTGCGGACCAGTTTTGCTATACTTGAGGTGTAAAGGAGTTTTATGGATATTATTAAAATCGTGTTTCAGGTTCTGCTTGTTCTTACTTCGGTATTGTTAACGCTTTTCATCTTGCTACACAAAGGACGTGGAGGCGGTTTGAGCGACATGTTTGGTGGCGGAATCGCGCAGTCTGCTGGTAGTTCTGGTGTCGCGGAAGAGAACTTGAACCGCTTGACCTTGATTATTGCACTCCTGTGGCTCGTTTCGGTCGTCATTATCGGAGTGATCGACAAATTGATAGTTTAGCCCACACCCGAAAGGCATCTGATGATACAAACTTCAGTCGAATTTGAGAGTATTTCCCTATGTGTGATAGTCCTTATTCTTCTCGTTGATGTGATACACAATATTCGTCACCCACACGCGCCAAGCACAAAGTCATCAGTCTTTTTCGTGCTCTTTTACGCAGCGCTTGCACTAGCGTTCGGCGGTATAATTTGGGCAATCTATGGACACATCCCTGCGAGCGAGTTCTACTCTGGGTGGCTAACCGAATATTCCCTCTCAATCGACAACCTCTTCGTATTCGTGCTAATTCTGACGAACTTCGCGGTGCCAAAAAAGCTGCAGAAATACGCACTTGGCGTTGGCATAATCATCGCGCTAGTTTTCAGGGCTGTATTCATTTTCATCGGTGCGGCCGTAATCGAACAGTTCAGTTGGGTGTTCTACTTTTTCGGAGCATTCCTAATCTACACGGCAATCAATCTGCTCATTTCGCAGGATTCCGAGGAGGAGTATCAGGACGGGTTCATTGTCCGCAGGTTGCGCAAAGTTCTCAAAACATCAACTAAATACAATGACACGAAGCTTCGCGTTAAGGATCCCAAAACTGGGACGATGCTCTGGACACCACTACTTATAGTGTTCATTTCGCTAGGTGCAACGGATCTATTCTTCGCATTCGACTCGATACCTGCCATTTTCGGGCTGACCAAGGATCCCTTTATAGTGCTCTCGGCTAATATCTTCGCGTTGATGGGTCTACAACAGCTGTATTTTCTGCTTGGCAGCCTAGTGAAGAAGTTAAAATATCTACCACTCGGGCTAGCAATTGTGCTGGCGTTTATAGGCGTGAAGCTGATTTTCGAGGCACTTCACTCGTCCGGGATAGAGTGGGCCCCCGAAATTGAAACACTCCCTAGCCTGATGGTAATTCTAATCACAGTGTCGTTCACTGCTGCGGCGTCAGTCCTTAAAATACGGCGAGATGCCAGGCGTGAACTACTGAAAGCGGAAATCAAGGCAGAGGTGTTAGCAAGTATTCAAGCGGAAATTAATGACAAGAAGAAGGCGAAATGACTGGTATAATTTTAGTTGGTGCCCAGTGGGGCGATGAGGGGAAGGGGAAAGCCACCGACCTTTTGGGTGACCGCGTAGACTATGTGGTGAAGTTCAATGGCGGTAATAATGCGGGGCACACAGTGGTAATAGGTGACGAAAAGTATGCGCTACACCTGCTCCCGAGTGGCATCTTGACCCCAAATGTAGTGCCAGTGATCGGAAATGGCGTGGTTGTCGATGTTAGAGTGCTGTTTGAGGAGTTGGATTCATTGATTTCACGCGGTGTTGATGTGTCGAAGTTGAAGGTGTCTGGGCGTGCTCATGTGATTGCGAAATACCACCGATTGCTCGATAATGCCATGGAGGATGACCCCGCGAAGCGCAAAATAGGGACTACTGGGCGCGGAATTGGTCCCACTTATGCCGACAAAATCTCGAGGTCTGGAATACGCATTGCGGACCTTTTTAGAGAGGACATTCTGCGCGAAAAAGTTGCCAGTGCGCTTGACTCAAAGAACAGAATACTGAGCCGTTACGGGCGCAGTGAGGTTACTGTTGATGAGGTGATCGCTGAGTTTGAGCCATATCTTGAACGCCTAAAGCCAATGGTGGTTAATGTTTCGGATTTACTAAACACTGCGCTAGATGACGGTAAGACTGTGCTTTTTGAGGGCGGGCAAGCCACAATGCTGGACATCGATTTCGGGACCTACCCTTTCGTCACATCCTCTAATGCGACTGCTGGTGGCGCAATTACGGGCTCTGGTGTTGGTCCTACGAAAATATCCTCCGTCGTGGGGATCATTAAAGCATACACAACCCGCGTGGGTGAGGGCCCTTTCCCGACTGAGTTGCATTTGAGCCGCGATGTTGTTGACAATCTGCTAAATGGACGTGAAATACCGAGAGTCACCAACCCGCAGACTGACGCGGAGTTCGGGCAGTTTCTACTTCAGGAGGGTGGCGAGTTCGGTGTGACCACTGGGCGGGCACGGCGCTGTGGCTGGTATGACGCAGTAGTTGCAAGGTGGGCTGCACAAGTGAACGGGCTGACGGATTTCGTTCTGACTAAGCTCGACGTCTTGACGGGGATTGACAAGATTAAGGTGTGCGTTGCGTATGAAATAAATGGTGTGCGTTATGACTCGATGCCATTAGATTGCGTTGAATTTGAGGATGCCGTGCCAGTTTACGAGGAGTATGAAGGCTGGATGGAAGACATTAGCACTGCGCGAGAGTTTGATGACTTGCCGACTAATGCGCAGAAGTATGTCAAACGGCTAGAAGAGCTTAGTGGATGCAGAATTTCAGTTATTGGTGTGGGCGCTGATCGAGACGCGATTGTGGAAATTAACCGGATTGTATGAGCACTGCACGTGGCTTCGCGAAAGTTAACCTTGGACTCTGGATCACAGGAGTTCAAGACGACGGAAAACACCAATTATTGACGCTTTTTACCGCGCTGAGTGACTTATACGATGAAGTTGACCTAAACTTGGCTAGAGTGCCCGGGGAAGGCAGAATAACGTGCACAGACGCGAAGATTCCGCTTGACTCTAAGAACATTATACATACCGCGATGACATTCTGTGGCGTGGACCCTGCGGATTATGATGTGAGCATCACGAAAAGGATACCAATAGCGGCAGGTTTGGCGGGTGGGAGTGCGGACGCAGCCGCGGTGATTCTTTTGCTCGGCAACCCTCACAAGTCAGATATTCAACAGTATGCCCAGATTGGCGCCGATGTCCCGTTCGCGGTGCGTGCAGCAATGGAAAAGGGGAACTTCGCTGCTGTCGGACGTGGAGTGGGCGATGCGCTGTCTAGTGTTGATTTGCCTACACTGGACCTCCAGATTTTACCGCAAGACTGCGAAATATCAACTGCTGTCAGCTACAAAACCTTCGACGACCACTTTTCGGCACACTCAGAGCCTCACGCAGAGTTAGAACTCTCCGAACTGCTTTCAGGACTACACTCACTCGACTTGGCAAAGATCAAGAAGTGTCTCAATAATGACCTGCAGAAGACCGCGTATATTATCAACCCTGAACTTGAAGTGCGCATTAACGGCTTGAACATGGCAGCGGGGGCCAAGGAATTTTACTTTATGACTGGGTCGGGGCCTACAATTGTCAAACTGACGTTACGACAACCGAAGTCGGGCCCGACTGACGGCAAAATGGGCGGTAGGTAAAATGCAACTAATCCTGGCATCGGCATCCCCCGCTCGGCTAGAAGTGTTACGCAACGCCGGGGTCGATGTCGTCGCGATGCCTGCGCAAGTGGATGAAGATGTGGTGTTGAGCAAATTGACTAGCGCTACACCAGCAGAAAAGGTGAGGAAATTGGCAGAAGTCAAGGCGCTAGACCTGTTAGGTTCCGCGCGAAAAGACACAATACACGCTCAGATAGGCAGTTTTGGGGTTGAGGAAGAACAGGATGCGGTGTATATTCTTGGCTGCGACTCTATGTTCGAGTTTGAGGGGAACGTCTACGGGAAGCCTCACACTGCTGAAAACGCGGTGGCACTTTTTAACAAGCTCACTGGGAAGTCGGGGGTTCTGCATACTGGTATGGCGTTGATATGTGCCCAAAGTTACACCGACACCAGTCAAGAAATGCGCAGTCGGACAGTCTCCGCAGTCGTAAATTTTGCACAGATGACCGATGCCGAGATTGCCCAATATGTCGATACTGGCGAGCCACTCGAAGTTGCTGGTGGGTTTGCGATCGATGGTCGAGGTGGCGCGTTCATTGAGTCAATTCAAGGGGATTACAGCGCGATAGTCGGTGTGTCAGTCAACGCGCTGCGTGAAATGCTAAAAGAGTATCACGAGGACATCGCAAATTTCTGGACTCCGTAATGCATATAACTATAGCACCTGCGTGGGTCTAGGTTCTGCGGGCGCCTTAAGGAACTTGATCACTGCGTAAGTCACTGGCAAAAGCACAACTTCCACGCCAACTTTCCAGATGTAACCCACTGAAGTGTAGTTCAAGAAGTCAGAAACTGTGCTAAACTGCCCCCACTGCGCAATCGTGCAGAAAAGAGCGGTGTCGACCAGCTCGCCGACTACTGTAGAGCCGATCAACCTCAACCAGAGGGCACGTTCTTCACCAGTGATATGCTTGATTTTGTTGAGGACGAACGAGTTGAGGAGCTGTCCCGCCAAAAATGCCGAGAATGACGCGACCAGGATACGTGGATAGAATGCGAACACTGTGCCGAATGAGTCTGCGACCAGAGCTGTGTCCGGCGAGTTAGCGAGCGTCGGGAGTGCGGCAACTAGGCTTAAAATCAGCATCGAAAGCAGTCCGATGAAAAACGAAAACAGTATTGTGCGCCGTGCGACCTTGAACCCGAAAATCTCGGCAAGGATGTCATCTATAATATAGGTTAGTGGGAACATTAGCGCACCGCCGTCGAGGATAAGCGGAAGCCAAGTGCCGTTGTCTGGGCCGACTGCGACGATTTTGGTTGCCGCGATGTTGGACAGAATTAAAAGCACGACATATACGGCGAAAATATACACGAACCACTTCCCCGCGCGTGAAGTTCTAACACTTGTCGGTAAAGTTTCGTCTAGCATATCATCTCCTTTCATACATATCGTCCCCTTTTTGACACCAGTGGGCGCCCCTTTTCGGCACACTCCCCTCTTGAGCACCTGTGAGCGGTCCCTAGTGTCATCTGTTGTCGTTATTGTATCGCGAAGGTATGTCAAATTGGCGTAAATATGCGTGTCTACGTTTTATGCTATACCCCGACTTTGACACTTCATTTAGCTTACTTTTCACAATGACCCCAGTAAGTACGGCGTTAAATGCTTAACTTTGGCAAACAGTTATGCTATAATAATATTGTGTATGTCGTGTATAG
>JAISRT010000034.1 GCA_031273495.1 Candidatus Ancillula kalotermitis
TATAGTTATATGAGCAGTATAGCACAAAAAACCGCAAAAGTTAAGCACTTAACGCCGTGTTTATGCGGTTTTTGTCAAAAAGAAGTGTCTGGGAAGTGTAAAACTCGGGGTATAGCACAAGTGTATGACAAATTGGTGCAGATCTCCTAAATCAAGATTACCGTACGCATAATGCCCGCAACTTCCGGACTATACGGGTGGTCAACTTTGCGTTCTCCCGTGCTTCGAAATTCTTCCTCTTCTGCTCCTGCCAGTCAAACACATCAAAGTATTCGCGGATTAGTGTCGCAGGGTAGTTAGTGTTCCTCTCAATGTGTTCAACAAGGTGCTTAGGCAACGCAGTCGTGTAGCAATCCGGCTCAGAGTCATACAAAAACGCCTTAATTTTTATAAATGGCACACCGTTCTCAAGGCATTTCGTGGGCTCAAATATCGCGAAGTTCGGTAAGTGTTTAGAGGGCAATGCCGAAGTAGCAAAGCTTGCCCTGGGGTGAAAGTCAGCGAACACTTTAGACATCCCGACCTCGTACTGGTCAATAACGGCCTGAACATCAGACTCCTTGCCCCCCAAGCGCTCGCCCCAGAACTCCCAGAAGCGGTCAGAATTGAGTGCGGCTGCACGAAACGTCACGAAATAGGACTGTAAATGCCATGGCAAATCTCTCCCAGGATGCCCACGTTTATACTCATTCTTCTTCAAGGCGCGGCAGTCAGTCATCGCCCAAACGCTAGTTTCAGATGTATTTTCGTCAGTTTCAAGACTACTCACCGCGCATGAATTGGTGCCCAGTGGTGGCGTCAAGTCCAACGCAAATATAGGCCCAAAACAGGTGTCGTTCATCACGGTAACATTTTCATACTCAGCAACTTTCGTGCGCCCCAAATGGAAAAGCCCCACAGACCATGCCGCAAAATCAAACCCAACATTTTCACGCTGAATGACTTCGTCCACAATACCGTCAAGTTTCACTTTGTCTACAGTCTTGATTGGACTGTTACTGATGAATAGTATATAATCGTAGGTCTGACGCAACTTCTCAAGCTGATACAACACATACGATGCCACCTCACCCCGCTTGTTGAAGTGCGCGTAAAGCAACAAATTCCTAGTCATGCCTATCCGATTTTGGCGGACGACACTGTGCACGACTTTTGGACGGCAGGACTACTATACTCAATCCTCAAGTAGGTCCAGCAGTCGCTTACCGTAGCCCGATTTCAGCAACGGCTCAGCAACTTCGCGCAGTCTGTCGTCACTCAAGAACCCACGCCGCCATGCAGTTTCCTCAGGCGATCCGACGAGTATTCCTTGGCGTTTTTGTATCGTGCGGATGAAGTCAGAGGAATCGTTCAGATCTCCGAACTGCCCAGTGTCTAGCCAGGCCGTTCCGCGCGGTAACAGTTCAACTTGGAGTTTGCCCGCATCAAGATAAACCTTATTCAAGTCCGTAATTTCAAGTTCACCCCGTGGGCTAGGCTTCAAGTTTTTCGCATGCTCCACAACAGAATTATCATAGAAATACAGCCCCGGAACCGCGTATTTACTCTTCGGCGTCACTGGCTTCTCCTCGAGCGACAACACTTTGCCCGAATTGTCAAACTCAACAACGCCATAATCAGAGGGGTTAGACACTCTGTAGCCAAAAACCGCACCTCCGCTGATGTTGTCAAAGCGACTTAATGTGGTGCCGAGAGATGGCCCGTAGAAAAGATTGTCCCCAAGAATGAGCCCGACAGAATCGTCCTGAATGTGCTCTTCCCCGAGTATAAACGCCTGCGCGAGACCGTCTGGTGATGGCTGAATCTTGTAGGACAAGTTAATCCCAAATCTCGACCCATCCCCTAACAGGCGCTGGAAACTCTCAGAATCGTGCGGTGTAGTGATAATCAAGATGTCCCGAATGCCCGCTAGTATCAGCGTTGACAGTGGGTAATAAATCATCGGCTTGTCATACACCGGAACTAACTGCTTGGAGACGCCCAAAGTTACAGGGTGAAGTCTTGAACCAGTTCCACCCGCTAAAATAATGCCCTTCATCTGTTTTTGCCTGCCTCCTCTGTCATATCATACCTCATCTTTCAATACCTCAACATATTTCTGCAGTTCGACCTCCCAAGAATGTGGGACAAATCCAATCGCCATAATTTTACTGAGATTTAACGCAGAGTTTGTTGGGCGCGGTGAAAATGGCTTCCCCTGCTCAATAATTGGCGCCGCGTAATCTTGCGTAGATATGCCCGAAACTGCTTCTTTTGCCTCAGACTCAGTCATACCGTAGAGTTCGAATGTTCTCCTCGCTATTGAACACCACGAAGAAGAGTTGCCATCATTGGATAGATTATACACTCCGTATTCAGGCTGATTTTCCAATACATACGCGATACCGCGCGCTAGTGTAGAGGTGAATGTCAATCGACCATACTGATCAGATATCACATTCGGCTTGACATCCTTTTTCGCTAGGCTGTACATAGTCTTCACGAAATTGTTGCCGTCTCCGACCACCCAAGAAGTTCGCATAATGTAGTGCTTTCTAGCCACCTGAACTGCGATATCCCCTGCCGCCTTAGTCTGCCCGTAGACACCCAGAGGCGAAAGTTCCTCATCTTCTAGATGCTGACAATCCGCGATGCACGGGACACCTGCGGGGTGGTTGCAAAGTTCGCCGTCAAACACATAGTCGCTCGAAATGTGCACCAGCGTTAAGTCAAACTCATTGGCAATCTTCGCTAGCGTTGCAGGCATATTGGCATTGAGTTTCCACGAGAGTTTCCGCCCCTCAGTAGTCTCCGCAGAGTCAACTGCAGTGTAGGCAGCGGCATTAATTATAGTTGAATAACCCTCAAGCCCTAGACTGCGCAATGCGTCCTCATCGCATGCATCAAGTTCAATTATGCTCCTAGACTCGTCGGCAACAACATCTGAATAGACAAAAGTTGCAGGGAATGTGTGATTTTTCTCGACCTCAGTCTTTATCGCGCGCCCAAGCTGACCATTCGCGCCGATGACTAATGTTTTCTTAGGCAGCATAGGCTCGACGTCTTTTAGCATTGGGTGGCTCTTGTCCTTCTCGCTAAGTTGCGCTTGGTCTAGCGGAATCGGCCAGTCTATTTTGAGTGTCGGATCGGCAAGGTTCACGAATGTGTAAAGTGACTGCGCATCTTGGGACCAGTGGTCATTGACTAAATATGTATAAACTGTGTCGTCTTCGATCGCCTGGAATGAGTTGCCTACACCCCGCGGCACAAAAATCGCTTTGCTCGGGTCAATCACCATTGTGAAAACTTCCCCGAAAGTCGGACTACCCGCGCGTAAATCAACCCACGCGCCAAAAACGGCACCGCTACCGACTGAGATGAACTTATCCCATGGCTCGGCGTGTATTCCGCGTGTCACACCCCTCTGCGCATTGAACGAGATGTTATTCTGCACTATTTTGAAATCAGGCACCCGCACATTTGACCCACCAGCTGTAGTCATCTTTGCGCGCTGCCAATTTTCTTTGAACCAGCCACGGTTATCGCCGTGAACTGGAAGATCCAACGTCACCAGCCCCTCAATTGTGGTCGAACTGAACTTCAAATCTTTACCGTACTCGATTTTTCCCACTTCAGCCACCTTCACTACTGCCCATTTTCCGCATATTTTGCCTCGACCGCAGCTTTTTCAGCCTTCCACCAGGACTCGTTCTCTTGATACCACTTAATTGTGTCCGCGAGCCCATCCTTAAAGTTCGTGAATTGTGGCGTCCACCCAAGCTCAGTGCGCAGTTTAGTCGAATCTATCGCATAGCGCAAGTCATGCCCCGGGCGGTCATTGACATGGTCATATTCATCGCGCCCTTTGCCCATAAGCTCAAGTATCAACTCCACTACGTCCTTGTTATTTTCCTCGCCGTCCGCACCAATTAGATATGTCTCACCAATCTTGCCTTTCTCGACTATTGCCCAGACTGCCGACGAGTGGTCATTAGTGTGAATCCAGTCGCGCACATTGAGCCCCGCTCCGTAGAGTTTTGGACGAATACCGCTCAGAACATTGGTTATCTGGCGCGGTATGAACTTCTCGATGTGTTGGAATGGTCCGTAATTGTTAGAGCAGTTTGAAATGGTGGCACGAAGCCCAAACGACCTGACCCACGCGCGCACGAGCAAATCAGAGCCTGCTTTTGTCGAGGAATACGGACTACTCGGATTGTATGGCGTCTTGTCAGTGAACTTCTCCCCTGGACCCTCACCATGTCCTGGAAGGTCCTCACGGAGCGGAAGGTCACCGTAAACTTCATCAGTCGAAATGTGGTGGAAGCGGACGTCATACTTTCTGCACGCCTCGATTAGCGTGTAGGTTCCAATTAAATTCGTGAAGATGAATGGCGACGGGTCGTTCAAAGAGTTGTCATTATGGCTCTCCGCTGCATAATGCACCACAGTATCGGCGTTCCTGACTACTTCATCGACAACCTTTGCATCCGATATGTCACCGACCACAAGCTTAACGCGGTCCTCGGGAAGACTCGATATATTCGCCTTATTACCAGCATACGTCAACTTGTCCAGAACCGTCACGAACACGTCCGGCACGTTCTCAACAAGATAATGGACGAAATTGCTGCCGATAAAACCAGCACCTCCAGTTACAACTATATTACGCATATCTATATTATAGCACCAAGTATGTCAAAATGGTGACGATATTAGCATTCTTTGCGTTTTACTTAACCTTCTTGTCAATAACACTCGCTAGACGCTTAATACCCTCCCGGATATGCTCAGGAGTCGGGAAGCAAAATGAGAGGCGCATATACTCGTCACCCTCACCAGTCGCATAAAAACCGCGCCCAGGGACGAAAGACACACCAGCGTTCAGGCACTCTTCTTGAATCGACTTCGTGTTAATGTCGTCTGGCACTTTGAGCCAAATGTAGAAACCGCCAGTGGGATCGTTGTAAGTGCAATACGGTAGATACTCATTTATTGCATCGACCATGGCTGCGTGTCGCTCCTTATAAACACTGCGGAACTCGCGTATCTGCTCTTTCCAGTCGAAGTTCTTCAAATAGGCAATTAAGGTCATCTGCGACGCATTGCTCGGGCACAATATTGCGGACTCCGAGCTCAGAACTGCCTTCTCTTTTATGCCGTCTGGCACGATCATCCATCCAACGCGGAATCCTGGTGCAATAATTTTGCTGAATGACCCCATATACACCACATTTGGCGCGTATCCGAGTGACGCATCGTAGTCGAGTGAGTAAATCGAAGGGTGTATAGTGCCGTCAAAACTTAGAAGTCCGTAGGGATTATCCTCAACAAGCAGAATCTCATACTTCTTGCATATGTCTAGCACTTGTTTTCTTCGCTCCACCGACATCGTGACACCTGCAGGGTTATGGAAGTTCGGCACAGTGTACAGGAATTTGACACGCTTGCCAATCTGGTCCAATTTCTTGAGCTGCACTTCTAGTTTTTCTGGAATTAAGCCGTTTTCATCCATTTGCGCATTCTGGACGTCTGCTTGATATGACCTGAAAACACCAAGTGCACCGACATAATTGGGGGCCTCGGCGATAATCACGTCACCAGGGTTAATGAAGATTCGCGTGATATAATCAAGTGCTTGCTGTGAGCCTGAAGTGATGACGACGTTGTCGGGATCCGCAGTAGTCCCCTCGATCTCAGTAATCTGGAGGATCAACTTGCGTAACTCTGGGTTCCCTTGCGCACTGCCATACTGCCACATTTCTTCGCCATTCTCAATCATCACGTCACGTAAAACATCAGCCATCTGCGCGAAAGGCATACCCGCCAAATGTGGCATCCCGCCGGCTAGACTTATGATATCAGGATTACTAGCGGTCGCAAAAAGTGCACGAATTTCACTAGCCACCAAAGCATTTGCTCGGTCAGCATACTTATATCTCCATGGGTCCAAGAATGTCATCTCACTAGTATAGCACTATAGATCAAATGTCAGCGGTATTCGCCAATCCTTCCCGAAACTCACTCTGCTGACTTTAGGTCCCGGTGGATACTGCTGCCTCTTCCACTCCGCGCGTTTGACCATCGCTTTAACGCTCTCTAGTTGACTATTCTGCACATCAGTAAGCGGTTTGTCCGAGATGCCCAATAAGTATTCGATTATGCTGTCGAGGTCGCAATAGTCCGGCAAAGAATCGGAGTCCTTCTGTCCTGGCGCGAGCTCAGCGGAAGGTGGCTTGAGCTGTATATTCTGCGGTATGTCATCGAAAAGCGCTGCCATTTTGAACACTTCAGTCTTGAATACATCCTTCAATGGTGCATAACCACCAACTGCATCACCATAAATTGTAGAATAACCCACCGCAATTTCGGACTTATTGCCTGTCGCAAGCACTAGACTGCCATTAGTGTTCGAGTGAAACATCAGTATATTACCACGTATCCGCGCCTGCACATTCTGTTCGGAAACCGCAGTGGACTCGATTCCACTTGCCTTCAGAGTGCGCAAATACTCGTCGAACATCGGCTCAATCCCGCAAGTCAAGGTCCTCATTTTGAGATTATCTGCCAACTCAAGTGCATCGACCACCGAGCCGCGTGACGAATAGCGACTAGGCATCAGTATCCCAGTCACATTTTTGGCACCGAGAGCCGTGACTGCCATTTTGGCCACAAGTGCAGAGTCAATACCACCAGAAAGCCCTAACACCGCAGTGTCAAACCCATTTTTCAAGCAGTAATCCTTCAGTCCGACTACGCAAGCTGCATACTTTTTCTCTACATTGCTACCTGTAAAACCTGCGCCGTCAAAAACCAACTCATCTTGCGCACCGCTCGCATTCACATACACAACCTCAATGTGATACTTCTGCTCAATCCGCTCCACCGCGCGCCGACGACACTCTTCAATGCCAGTGCGAAATGGTGACGCATTAAGGACAACCAGATACTCAGTCTCCTCGGAGATATTACGCGTCTCAAGGTCGATGTCACCCCAAATATCTTCACAAATAGCCAGGGCAATATTACTCTGAGCACCCTCGAGCACAAAGTCTTCGTCAAGCTCTAGCCCGCTCACGAACACTCTCTTATCATCGAAAACACCATAATTTGGCAGGTCCCGCTTGACATATCTTCTGACTATCCTGCCGTTCAGTATTTCATAGGCGCAGTTTGCAACTTTCTCACGTGTATGTGGTGTATTGCGCAACTTCGGATACTTCTCCAAGTCGATCTCCTCAACATTTCCGACGAAAATATGTAGACTGGGCCACCGCTTTGACTCCTGGACAATCTGACTGAGGGCCTCTTTTGCGCTACGCAAGAAGTCTGTGTATTTAAGGTGAATGCTCAAGTCTTGCGCAGGATACCCACACACCGAAAGCTCAGGAGTGACAACAAATCTACACCCTTCGTTATCTGCAGCTGCACATGCGGAGAGTATTTCGGAAACGTTGTGCGCGAAGTTGCCGAGCCAGGAGTTGAGGCACGCAGAATAAAAGTCAGTCCGAATAGTTACACCACTAGTTTAGCAGATTATCGACTCGTGAGCATCTTTTCTACTAAATCGCGCATTTCCTCGCCGTCAAGAGCGTGAATTATTGGAACAAGTGAAGTTTCAGGTCCAGTGTGATTCGCGAAAGGGAGCCCACTTTGTATCACCTGCTGGACTGCGGTAAGGTGTCGAATAAGGATAGCCGTGACATTTTTGGGATTTTCCAGCGTGAAGTTCTTGTATATTTCGATGTCATGTTGCCCGTCGTCGCCAATCAACAGCCAACTGATGTTCGGATACAGTTTCAACAACTTGTCAAGATACCTCTTCTTGTGAAAGCGTGTGTTAGCGAAGATTTTGTTGTCGTCTGGCCCGATGTCCTGCATTATTATTGGCCCGAACGGAAAATCATGCGATGCCAGAAAGCGCTTAGTGAACCCGAACTGGTTCCAGGGTCCCGCAGAGAGATAGAAAAATGGCGCAGTCGGAAGTTTTTCAGCAAGATAACGGTAGAACTCGGGCATTTTGCGCACTGGTTTGCGCTTGAACGGTGACTTGAAGAGCAGGTTTTGTAACGCGATCAGTGGTGCTGGGGCATTGGAGACCAGGATAGTGTCGTCGATGTCAGAGAGTATGCCAACGCTCGCTTCGGTGTCATCCACTATAAATGTGCGTAACTTGACGATTTCGTCAACCGAGGACATGTCAACTGACCTTTTTCCGCGCACCAACTTCTGCCCCTTGATTAGGCTAAGCTCCACTTCAGACCATCCCAATGGCAGCTCAATCTCAATCTCGTCAAATATGTAACCACCATGATCAGTCACTAGCGTTGTGCTATAATTAGACTCTGGCTTACGAACCAGCACTTTAACATTCGGCAATTGCTTCGAGCGGATTGACGTTATACCGCGACGCACAAAATCTAGCGAACCAGCCTCTTTTTCGAGCATCACACGCAGTTGGACAGTCAGACGTGTCGGTGTGCCAAACGCGACATACGGGCATATTCGTGCATGCCATCCGCGCCGAAGTAGACGAAAATTCCTCCAGTCAACATACAGTTTTTCAATCGCAAGCAGTAGTTTTCTCATATCTCGCTATCCCATCAAGAAACTCATATAGAAGTAAGCAAACGGTGCAATAATTATCAGCGAGTCGATTCGGTCAAGGATGCCGCCATGTCCAGGTAGTATATTTGACATATCTTTCACGCCGCATTCACGCTTTATTGTAGACTCGATAAGGTCCCCGAAAGTGCCTACAGCGGTAATCAGAACACCAAGAAGAAGGACAACCCAGAGCTTACCGTTGTAGAAATACTCATTGAACGCGAAATACGAGTAGACTATGCTAAATACTGACGCGAGGAGCATTGACCCAGCAAACCCCTCCCACGTTTTATTCGGACTGATATTAGAACTCATCTTGTTCTTGCCGAAAATACTGCCGAAGATTAAGCCGCCAGTGTCAGAGCAAACCGTTGCCACGACGACAAAAAGCACTTTAAGCGGCCCCTGATAAAGGTTCTCCATCATGACGTAGAACGAGAGCATCAAGGGGATATATGTTAAGACCAGAATTCCTGTCTGATAGCCCGAATGGCGGTCCGCAACACTTTTTGCCATCCCCGAATAGAACAGAAGCGCGAAACATGTTATGATATACACCACCATCTCAATCAGCTGACCTGCAAAATAGCAACTAAGAAACATTGCGCACGAACCAATCAATAATGGCACAGTCGGCGTGTAAAGATCACGGGTTTTGAACACTGCAACAAGCTCAAAAATCGCTACACATGACGCCGAGAGCAATAAAAACATCAGCAGGACTGGGTGAACAAAAATGCACACGATAACAATTGCCCCAAGAACTAATCCTGTGAGCACCGACTTGCCCATATCACGCATTTTCTAGACTTCTAAAATCTCTTTCTCTTTCCGGGCGAGCATCTCGTCGACTTCAGCTGATTTGGATTTCGTCAACTTGTCCAGCTCTTCTTTCGCACGCTTCGAGTCGTCCTCACTGATTTCCTTGTCCTTCTGCTTCGCGTCTACTGCATCAATTGCTTTATGACGAGCGCTCCTGAGTGCAACTTTGCCATCTTCAGCCTTAGTTTTCGCGAGTTTGACATACTCTTGCCGACGCTCAGTGGTCATTTCTGGAAGTGTGACACGAATTTGGTCACCATCACGGCTAGGATTAAGACCCAGATTCGCCTCCTGCAGGCCTTTTACGATGGCATCAATGGCACTTTTGTCGAACGGGGCGACCAAGATCACGCGGTTCTCGGGGACTGTGAACGACGCCAACTGCTGGAGTGGGGTCGGTGCACCATAATAGTTCGCGAGCACGTTAGAAATCAGGGCTGGGTTAGCGCGTCCAGTTCGAATCGAAGCGAACTCAGTTTTGGTGTGTTCAATTAGACCAGCCATTTTTTCGCGGGCCGATGTTAATATTTCAGTAGTCATATCTATAGTATAGCAGTTTCTGTGCGTCACGTGAAATGGCGTAGAACCCATCCTTGAAATGTTGGAACCTGACAAGCGCAGTGTTGATTTCTGGGTCGCTAAATTTGAGTAGTTCTACACTAGACTTTGCGTCATCATTGCCATCTCCTACATACTTACTTGAGGGCAGTCGTATTATGAATTGGTCTGTCATTATGAACGCGTTATCATTGTCAATCTGGAGGCTCTCTGGAACCGTGTCGTCAGTGAACTTCAACTTGCGCACTGCCTTGAATTCAGCACGCTCAGCGTCAAACTTACCGCGGTATAGCGTCAATTCTGCTGGAGTGCTTAAGGAGCGGTGTGCATTGTCATTGATAATCTTCTCGTCTACTTTTTGCGCAACGAAGTAGCTTTCGGCATCGTCATCAAATGCGTAGTTATTCAGCGTATCGGCAGCCCCACTTCTCGACATCACAAGTTCATGTTTTGGCACCAGAGTGTCAGCGTCAACCTCGAGCACTGAGGGGCGGTCGGTAAGAGATTCGTGGTTAATTATAAATACTTGCTGAGTTGCATAATCGACTGAGATGCCCTTGCCTGGAAACTCGAAATAGTCATAAAAGTGCGCCACTTCAAGTTTGAGCGCTGCATCATCCAAAGTCCACCGTGTTAACGCGTATTTCGTAGTAGACAACACAGGGCCTATAAAACTACTCTGCTCCGTGGGTAACTCAAACGCGAAGTAAATATACACCTCTGTCGCACTTTTGTTTGGCATGATGGTGAAGTCCTGTAGATGACAATTAGTGTATTCAATTTCAACGTCAAGTTGGTGACAATTTGGAAGTGGATATTCAGCCTTGTTAGTTGTCTGCAGCACTTTAGGGAGCTGAACATTGGACGAGATTTCAGTAGTGTCTACGTCTTCGGGGACAGTCGACTTAATGCGGTCGTAACTCGCCGACCAGGGCTGCACAGTCTCGTAGCGGTATATATTCATCCAGAGCAAGTTTAACAGAACTAGGCATAGGGCAGTAACAATGGCAGTTAGAACAATTTTCATCTTTCTAGGCACGGTCCACCACCTTTTCTTGCCACACTGGGAACAACTTCCCAAGCAATAAACCTACACACAGCGTGAAGACGGGGTAAATATCGAAGCCGAACATATTGATCAAGAACGCCGTAAACATGGCAACGAGCGCAAGTGCTGCATAGTAAGGCTCTACTATTGCACGGCCCCCGAGTTTAGCACTCCTCAAAATAGCGAAGGCCAACACTAGCACAAATGCAGCTGGCAAGAAGTATAACGCTGCACCAACCACACCATAGACCTCGGTAAACTGACCAATAATGTTGTGTGCGTTCATAGAAAGTGTCGACCATGTTGACCAGCTCTCGAAGGCAGGAGTTCCTGAGGATGCATCGACGCTAGATGCAAACTGCGCTGCGGCGCGCCCATCAAGCAGTTGAATCGAGTATGGGCTGACTATTCCTACACCGTTGCCAAATAGCGGATTGTTCCCGATTAGTTTTAGCGCGTAGTCCATATAATAGTGCCTGAAGTTGTCATAGTTGTGTATAAAAAAGGAAGCGACATTGCTATTAAGGACGGTTTTAGCGACGTATATCACTAAGCACGAAAGAACCGCTATAGCCATGAGACAACCAGCAATAATGTGCCCTTTGCGAAGTTTATTCCGCCTAAGATGTATCACCGCGAGGAAAATTAAAATCGGCAGTAGCCCTAGCCAGGAACCACGCTCCCCTTGGACGATGACGAAAACAATGCAGGCGGCAACATTCAATACCGCGATGCGTTTTACTCGGCTTGAGTGGTCACGAATGAAGAGCAGGCAGATTAGCGCGAAAAACACTAACATTTCGGCAGTAGAGTTCGAATTAGTGTTCGGATATGTGAAAATCTTAAAGGAAAAAATGAGAGATGGACTAAGTATACCTCCTACTAGTTTAAGTATAACGTTAAACACTGTATATACATTGAGCACACTTATACAGCAGAGTAGGAAAAATCTAGCGCTCTCGTTTTCCTGGAATTCGCGCATAATATAGAACCCCAGCAGAAGGAGTAATGCATAATGTTCGACTTGATACTGAAAAAAGAGCAGAAAGAATGTGTTTGTGAACCCCGTCAAGGCAGTAGACACTATGAGATAAAGGGTTGAGGGGATTATTAGCATTATTGGCATTATCACGCGGTCTCGAACAAGCTTCACGCATAGGATGAGCAGTAGTGCCAGAGAGATTATGGAATGTAGTTGAATATTAAATGGGTTTGACGCGCTCGAATAGTCAAGAACTGGTTGATTAAAGCCGAAAGGCATGCGAAATGCGACACAGAGGAAGTAGAGAATTAGAATATGCGACCACTTCTTCCAGAGTGCGATAACAAAGAATATGGCGGGGAGTATAGAATAGAGCAGTGCCGTGGCATCCATCCACTGGATCATCACACACTCCTTTCGTTCTAGTGCCTCACGTTTTTTACTGTCCGCCGACCGCTCAGCGGCACATTAGCGTCACGTGTCCATATTCAGTTTTGCGCGGACACGAGAGGATTTGAACCTCCGATACAGTTACCCATATAACACCTTAGCAGGGTGCCGCTTTCGACCGCTCAGCCACGTGTCCAGATTAAGTTGTAGAACACGTCGAAAGCGTCACCCTACAGGGTGCCTCCGCCTTTTCTTTTTGGCGCCCGCTCAGCCACGTGTCCTTACTTGTCTAGTGTAGCACAAATAGGTGGCGTTGTAAAATCAGACCGCCTCACACCGCTCCCTGCGCCACTTCTCGATCTCCGCGTGGTTGCCGCTCAACAGCACGCTAGGGACCCTCAACCCGCGAAATTCCTCTGGGCGTGTGAAGTTGGGGTACTCGAGCAGGGGCTCGCCGTCCGCACTTAGCTCATGGGACTCCTCCACAAGCGATGCGGGGTTACCCACGACGCCTGGCACCAGCCTAACAATGGCCTCAACCATCGCCAATGCCGCAACTTCACCTCCATTAAGCACATAATCCCCAATAGAAATCTCCCGAACGCGGTCACACCCTAACTTCTCAGTGAAATACTGAACGCAGCGCGCATCGAACCCCTCAAACCGACCGCAGACGATAATCAGGTGCTCAAATCTCGCGGTGCTCAACTCGCGTGCCGCCTTCTGATTAAACCTCTCTCCTGCAGGTGTCGTAAATATCAAAATGGAGCGGTCCTGCAAAACCGACTCTATTGCGGATACAAGAATATCAACCTTCATCACCATTCCCGCGCCGCCTCCATACGGCTTATCGTCGACACTTCGGTGCGGTAGTGGCGCAAAGTCACGGAGATTCACAGTGTTGAACTCAACAATTCCAGATTTCTGCGCAGTGCCAATCAATGATAGTTTCAACACATCAAAATACTCAGGAAAAATGGTCACAAAGTCAATTCGCTTCATTTACATCTCCTCAAGCAAACCTGGTGGTGGCGTAATCTCAACAAACCCGCTCGCGGTGTCAACCACTGGCACAATCGCTTCGACAAATGGCACCAACGCTTCTCCACCCGCGTTTAACCTTAACTTCAGCAATAACTGTGCAGGATACTCAATGACATCCTCGATAACACCAACTATCTCAGTATTAAACTTGACGTCAAGCCCGACCAAACGACTATAATAGTACTCGCCACTCTTTTCAGCTTCGGCAACATCAATTTTAGCGTATAACTCGGCATCAAAAAGCTCTTCGGCGTCGTTCCTGTTCGACACTTCGGCAAATTTTAGATACTGCGCCCGACCGTCTGAATTGTAACGCTCAACGGTAAGCGTAGGAAAACACTGGGAACTCGTCTGCAAAGTGTTGCCGACTTCAAATCGTAACTTGGGCTCGTCAGTAGTCACTACAACTTTGACTTCACCTTTTAGCCCACGCGGTGACTTGACGATCGCAACGCGCTTCTCCTGCCAAACTTCTTGCGCCAACTAGGCCCCGGAGTGCTTAGCGCCCGAATTTATCGGCTACATCAACGCGAACATTGTTGCCACCAGAAAGTGCCACAACTACGGTGCGTAGATCAGAAATAGTTTTACCACGGCGCCCAATAACTCGACCCACATCTTCTGGGTTAGCGCGGATGACGAGTAGAGGACCTTTTACGGTGCTTTTGCTGGCGACTGATACATCCCCAGGGAACTCGACGATTCCACGGACTAAATGTTCTAGTGCATCTGCTAACATTAGTTTGCCTCCTTGTCTGCAGACTCTTCTTGTGCAACTTCCTCTACTGCAGCTTCAGGCTCGTCAGTGGACTCCGGTGCAGCAGGTGCGTCTTCAGTACTACCTTCCGCTTCTTGGGTTGCCGCCGCCGCTTCTGCCGCCGCTTCTGCAATCTTTGCCTTTTCCTCTTCTTCTGCAACGCGTTTAGCTTCCTCAGCAGCTTTCGCCTTAGCCTGACGCATCTTTTCAGCATCATCCGCAGCCTTCTGAATCTTCTCGTCAGGGCTTAACTTCGCAACTTGAGGCTTAACAGTGTTCTTTCCATCTTCACCACGATGTTTTGGCAAGTCACCAGTCAATTCCAACAAAGCACGGACAGTATCACTAGGCTGCGCACCGACACCGAGCCAATATAGCGCACGCTCAGAATCAATTTCGATTAGCGATGGTTGACGCATTGGGTGATACAACCCTATTTCTTCTATTGGGCGACCATTACGTGCCTTACGCGAATCAACAACAACGACACGGTAAAACGGCGCACGTTTCTTACCGAACCTCTTTAGGCGTATTTTTGTAGCCATATTTCTCCTTCTTTCTTTCGACACGATTTGAGTTACTCTGCTTGAAGTGAGCAGAAAACAAGGCGCATCGAACTACCACCGCAACAACTTGATGCGGAAGTGGGCGTTAAGGGACTCGAACCCCTGACCCTCTCGGTGTAAACGAGATGCTCTAGCCAACTGAGCTAAACGCCCGATATTAAATTGTATTGTTCGCTCGTTTACCCCTCGACCTCTCGGTGGCGAACATTTCTCTGGGAGATGCTCTAGCCAACTGAGCTAAACAAGCGATATTTAATTGTATTGTTCGCTCGTTTACCCCTCGACCTCTCGGTAAGGAACAAACAAGTGCCACACCCCGTCCAGGCGCACGCTAACACATTATAGCGCACGCCCGGCGAAATGTTAAATCGGAGACTAATACATGCCCTCATCCCCTGCACCTGCGGGCGCTGGAGCTGCTGGTTCTGGCTTATCTGCAACCACTGCCTCAGTCGTGATGAAGAGTGATGCAATCGACGCCGCGTTCTGAAGCGCAGAGCGTGTCACCTTCACAGGGTCATTCACACCAGCGGCGAGCAGATCCTCATATACTTCTGTTGCAGCGTTCAGACCTTGGCCATTAGGTAGCTCACGGACTTTATTGACGACAACTCCGCCTTCAAGACCAGCATTGGTCGCTATCTGGTTAAGTGGCGCTTCAACAGCCTTGAACACTATATTCGCCCCAATCGCCTCGTCGCCAACTAGCGCCTTGACACTCTTTCCAGAACTTGCCTTGTCTGCCGCCTGCAATAGCGCTACGCCACCACCAGCGACAATACCTTCTTCCACTGCAGCTTTAGCGTTACGGATTGCGTCCTCAATGCGGTGTTTACGCTCTTTCAACTCGACCTCTGTTGCCGCACCAGCCTTAATCACTGCAACTCCGCCAGCTAACTTCGCTAGGCGTTCCTGCAACTTCTCCTTGTCATAATCCGAATCAGACGCCTCAATCTCGCGCTTAATCTGTGCAACACGCGCATCGACATCAGCTTTTGAACCGTTACCTTCGACAATAGTAGTCTCATCCTTAGTGACAACCACTTTTCGAGCCTGTCCGAGAATGTCAAGTTCTGCAGTCTCAAGCTTAATGCCAAGGGTCTCAGACACTACTTTTCCTCCAGTGAGAATGGCAATATCTTCGAGTTGAGCTTTGCGGCGATCGCCAAATCCTGGCGCCTTCACAGCACAAGCCTTGAACACTCCCCTAATCTTGTTAAGCACTAGCGTAGTTAATGCCTCACTTTCAACATCCTCCGCAATGATGAACAACGGCTTTCCAGTCTGCATGACCTTCTCAAGCAAAGGCACTAGATCCTTCACAGTCGCAATCTTGTTCTCAACCAGCAGAATGTAGGCGTCCTCAAGCACCGCTTCCTGGCGCTCAGCATCAGTGACAAAATAAGGCGCAAGATACCCCTTATCGAAACGCATACCCTCTGTGAACTCCAGTGAGGTGCCGAAAGTGTTGCCCTCTTCAACTGTGACAACGCCCTCTTTCCCGACTTTGTCAATTGCATCGGCGATAATAGCACCAATTTCAGGGTCACCTGCAGATATACCAGCAGTCGCCGCAATCTCGTCCTTAGTCTCGATGTCCTTAGCGCTTGTCTTCAACTCCTCAACGATCGCTTCCACTGCCTTGTCGATTCCACGGCGCAGTGCGATTGGATTAGACCCAGCTGCAACATTACGTAGACCTTCATGAACTAGGCTCTGTGCCAGGACAGTAGCGGTCGTCGTGCCGTCTCCAGCAACATCGTCAGTCTTTTTCGCCACTTCTTTCACAAGCTCAGCACCAATTCTCTCATACGGGTCCTCAAGCTCAATCTCCTTTGCGATCGAGACACCGTCATTAGTTATAGTCGGTGCGCCCCACTTCTTATCAAGAACAACATTACGCCCTTTAGGCCCAAGTGTTACCTTAACCGTGTTTGCCAACTTGTCAAGACCTGCCTCCATTTTACGGCGTGCCTCTTCATTATGTGCGATAATTTTAGCCATTATTACTCCTTTCAACTAGCAATATCTATTTATATAACGCAGTGTAGCACATTTTATTCCAAAAGTTTAACAAAAGTTGAGCGCAGTGTTATCAACATTTACGCACCGCCCACAACATTCATTGCAACAATCTTCTCGACCGCGTCATCTATTTTGATACCATTCTCCTGTTCACCACTACCTCGGAAACGGAAACTCACGGCACCATTATCCGCATCTTCTTGCCCCACGATCACTATTAAAGGTGTTTTCGACTTGCTGGCATTGCGTATCTTCTTCGGAAAACGCTCGTCAGAATCATCAACTTCGACACGGATGCCCCTTTTTCGTAGCGCCTCGGCAAACTTCTCGAGATACGGCACAAATTCTTCAGCGACTGGCACTAGCAATACTTGCACGGGACTCAACCAAAACGGGAACGCTCCGGCATAATGCTCAGTCAGCACGCCAAAAAAGCGTTCAATTGAACCGAATAGTGCGCGGTGGATCATCACGGGTTGATGTCTATGTCCGTCACTCCCCTGATAATCGATTTCGAAACGTGCAGGTGTGTTAAAGTCTAGTTGAATCGTTGACATCTGCCATGTCCGCCCGATAGCATCTCTCGCTTGGACGGAAATCTTGGGTCCGTAGAATGCCGCACCTTCGGGGTCAGGGACCAACTCAAGCCCTGAATCTAGTGCAACCTGCTCGAGTGTCTTCGTCGCTTCATCCCATATCTCGTCCGAGCCTACATACTTCTTCGGGTCCTTCGTGGAGAGCTCAAGGTAGAAGTCGTTCAAGCCGTAATCCTTAAGCAAATCCAGCACGAATGTCAGTAATTTGGTCAACTCTTCTTTCATCTGCTCTTTACTACAATATATGTGCGCATCATCCTGCGTCAGTCCACGAACACGCGTCAATCCGTGGATAACACCAGACTTCTCATAGCGATACACTGTCCCGAACTCGAACAATCTGAGAGGCAACTCTTTATATGAACGCGCACGTGACCGGTAAATTAGTGTGTGCATCGGGCAGTTCATAGGCTTGAGATAATACTCGTCGCCGTCGGGTGAATCGGGTAGGACCATCGGGGGGAACATCGACTCTTTATACCACCCAAGATGCCCAGAGATCTCGTAAAGTTTGCCCTTTGTTATATGCGGAGTGTTCACGAAAGAATACCCAGCCTCTATATGCTTTTTGCGCGAATATTCCTCCATAACCGTCCGAATTATGCCACCTTTGGGGTGAAATACCGCTAGTCCAGACCCTATCTCATCTGGGAAACTGAAAAGATCCAATTCAACACCGAGTCGCCGATGGTCACGCTTTTCGGCTTCTTCAAGACGGGTCAGATACGCCTTCAAGTCCTCTTTACTTGCCCATGCTGTCCCGTAAAGTCGCTGCATTTGAGCATTCTTGTCGTCGCCTAGCCAATACGCAGAGGACGCCTTCATAATTTTGAACGCATTGCCAATCACTTTCCCCTCTTGCAGGTGTGGCCCTTTGCACAGGTCGCCCCAAACTTTGTGATACCCGCGACCATTGTGCTCAAACTCTACACTCTCACCCTCGCGCGCAGGACGCAGATTATCGTAGATCGTTATACTATTCGTGGCGCCTCCGTCTAGCGGTTCACCTGTGGTCAAGTCAATGTTCCCCTTCTTCGAGATCAGTTCAATCTTGAGCGGTTCGTCCGCCAGCTCGGTCGCCGCGTCTTCATATTTCACTTCACGCCTAACAAATATTTGCTGCTCGTTAATTATCTTCTGCATCTCTTTCTCAATCTGCTTGAAATGCTCGGGTGCAAAGGCGTCAATCGAGGCGGAACTTAAGTCGAAGTCATAGTAGAACCCATCTTCAACCACAGGCCCGATCCCCAACTTCGCCTCAGGCCAAATGCGCTGGACTGCCTGCGCCATAATGTGAGTACAGGAATGTCGGAGAATAGCAAGACCCTCAGCTGAATTGAGGTCAACTGCATCATCAAGTCGCATTTCTGAACACATATCAGTAGTATAGCACTAACCTCATTCGCAAATTTTCCTCCGGAATAACTCGTGCCCAGCGTAGCGAATGTCACCCTTGGGCTTGTCCTTGTCGTGTCACCCTTGGGCTTGTTCTTGTCGTGTCACCCTTGGGCTTGTCCCGAGGGTCTATGGACACACCGCGCAGTGGGGTATTGCGCTAGCGATTTGAATTCAGGAGGTGCACCAATTTGACATACTGTAGGTGCTACACTAGTGATATTAGCAAAGTTTTTCGTAGTGACTCTTCAGCGCCCACACTGAAGATGAGTTCACACACACACACACGACTTGTAGATAGTTTATGCAACCTCAGGGTAGTTCAGTTTTTCGGAGACATCTCGTACTCGTTATATTTGATGCACTTTGTAGTCATTTCCTCTCTGCATTATGCCTTAAACCAGGTTGTCCTGTCAATGAGCGACAAAATTATCTTCGCCTTGCCTACCTGTCTAGTGCTTGCGGTGCTGTCATATTACGTGGTTGAAAAACTACTCAAGAACTTCAATCTGAAACAAGTGTATACTGTAGCAGTTGTATCTATTGTCGTGATTGTCTTGATTTGCGTTGGTGTAAATATGAGTGGAGGCAATAAAACATCGGGGGCACTCGAGAAAATGGACGAGTATGCCCAAAATGACAACTTCATATGTTTTGGTGGCCGTGCACTTGATAATTCCGTAAACTGCCCGACATTTGGTGCCAGTAATGAATCGACTCAATTAATGGCACGATTTGATGCATACAAGATGCCAGGCGATGTACAAGATCCAAACAATTCCGGAGTTACAGAATACGGAGACCTCAACAGTACTGAAGTTGTAGTAACAATTGGTAACTCACATATGATGCATTGGGCAGCAGCGTTGCAGGAAATTGGGCTGAAGCACCATCTCAAAATCATCTACACTCTAGATATTGCTAAATATGAATTACCCACGAATTACCATATCAAGTCGGTGTTAACAAGCTGGCTGTACTCGAATGGTGGATACAGTTCTGAAATAGACTCTAGACTATATGATGTCGCAGAATTCGCACTCCAACATGACGCGACGCTAATTGCATTTGAGGATGTTCCGTATTACACGAAGATTAGTGCAGATGAAGTGAACTTAATGATCAACCGCGAAGTCAATGTTCCGAATATGGCAATAAACGACCCAAATTGGAAGTTAGACAAGCGTGCAGCACTGCGCACGGCAAGAATGCCTTTCGATACACTTGACAAGACTGAAATTACGAATAAGTACAAACGACTATACACTGAGTCGCGGTTTTGTGATGATGCTTTCTGCTACCCAACAATTGGGGGCGTAACAACGCATATTGACCCCAGTCATTTAACTCAAACCTATAATCGCACACTTATGCCTTGGTTAGAGCGGCAACTCGAATCACTCGGCGGGATCTAAGCATACCAATAAGTAGAGTGTCCTGTTGCAAAGAGGACTCCGAGAGCGGCATGTAAAGAGATATAGCGATGGTGCTGGGCGTGAATATTCAGAAGTCTCGTAGCGCATGCAAATACCGCGGAATTAAAGTGATCGAGTATGTCGTGTTGATGTGGGAAACTGTGTCATTACTCCATAGCAGTCCGCCTATCGAGCGGTAACAAATGCTAGACCTGTCGCAATATGCGTCTTTCACTGAAATCATGCGGTCTTTTATGCTTGGGAAATAGATGTCCTCCATCGAGTGCAAAGAACTCATTGGCCATGTTTCTCCAGCAGGGTTGTCGGCAAACGCCAAGGAAGGGGAGTCCGCAAAGAAGTAGACATTTGGATAATCCTTCACCAGCTCTTCCGCGTCTCGTATTACTAAATGTTGAGGAACTGCTTCGTCTACAACTGCACTTGCGTAGTATGCAGCAATGAAAGCATATTTTGCAGTTTTCGCCTTGCTGAGGAAGTAGTCCATAAGTGGCGCGCACGTTCCAACATTCCAACTCTTTACTTGCCGTACTTCTTCTGTATACTCTACTGGGCACGAGAAGCGCACTACCATTTCAATATCCCAATGCTTTTCCTTACCGATTGCATCAAGTGCTGATGCTATCATAGCTGCGTGTGAGCTCCCGTAAACGATAACTTTTGTATCAGATTCTACATCCCCGATATGGGTGCAGCCAGTGATTTGCTTTTCATCGTTCTCTTTGCATTCTACCTGTATAAGATCTTTTTGCTGGAAGTTGTCATACTGGTGCGTCCTCTCCGAAATGTCACTCGATTTCCCCCAAACGTCGCTGTCACCACCGCACACATCAATATACTCTGCAGCCACTGCACCGAAACAAAGTGCTTCTAGGTTTATATCAGTGTCCCCCGCATCAAGTTTTGCACTCTCTGAAACCGCGTCCCATGCTTTATGCCTGAGAGTTTGCATGTCGTCAACAACTATACTGTTGGCAGTGTGCATCATTAGCGAGCTCAAACCTACGCTTACAACAATAGTGACAAGTACTGTTAAATACGTGAGCTTCAACTTTAACCTGCGCATCAACTTTTCTATAAACACAAACATTAAGAACGAGATTACTGTGCATATAAAAAAGATCAGCACCTTTTCTTTCGCGGTAACAGATATTATACTAGGAAGCCTTCCAGGCAAGCGCGGCTGACTGAAAATCGCAGTGGTCAGGATGACGAAGTGCAACAAGTAGAGGGAATACGAAATGTCCCCAAAGAACTGCACAACACGAAGGTTTGAAAGTCTATCTAGAAGACGCGGTGTGTGTGTGTGTGTGTGAATTCATCTTCAGTGCGGTTGCTGAAGAATCGTTGAGTAACACTTTACTAATACCACTAGTATAGCACCTACAGTATGTCAAATTGGTGCACCTTCCTGAGTTCTAATCGCGAGCGCAAAATCCCACTGCGCGGTGTGTCCAATGGATCCAGCACTGGATCCTCGGCATAAAGCCAAGGATGACAGTAAGGGGAGCCAAGGATGACAGAATAGGTCAAACTCGCTAGCGAGTTTGACCTTATTTGACTTCATTCGTAGTTACTCTTGCTCTCTTGATTTCTTAATAATGTTTTTAGTTGCCAAATTGCCATAGATGCGCGTTCAGCCTGCGCTGTTTCGTTCCAGTCTCCCGCGTCTTTCGCGCCAAAAAATCTTTCATATATTCTTTGTATTTCAAATGCATCCTTCAGTCGGAGTTCTTTGACAATGAGGGCTGCATCCTCAATATCCTTACCCCGTCCCGCTCTGATTTTCATCGCCAATAACATCTCAGGCGATGCAACAGCGACAGATAAGGTATCGGTTGAGAACTCATCAAATGGAACATATTCTTCCTCGCCAGCAGACTCAAGTGGAACTTTAACGGCATTGTTTAACCAGTCTCGATCCAGATTATTTTCACGTGCAACCTCGTGTGCGATTTCTAAAATTTCATCTGCTGGTTCGAAAATTCCGTCGACATCAACTGTTAATCTAAACCCCTCGTACTTGAGAGCCATAGCAGCACCGCCAACAACATAGAGCGTTCCTCGAATATTTTTCGCTTTCATTTTTGACTCAACCTGAGTAAACAATGATAATATCTGCTCGCGGTTTAATGATTTTTTTACAGACATTCTAAATCCTTTCTCGGCAATAGAACGCCCTTGTCGAGAAGTTCTACTGGCGTATTTTGCCACAAAGTTGGATATACTTTTTTATCAACTTGCTCAAAAAAAGGAACGAATTGTGTATTCAATTTAGTTCTCCTGGTCCAGGCAGGGGCATTCATATTTTTTTTGTGAGAGTAATATGCAACAATCCCCTCGAGTACGGCATTCCATTTTTCATCATCAAAATATAATTGAGGAGGCAATAACAATTCATCTTCCAGGTTAACCGTAAATGAGAATAAATTACTAATTTCGTGAACCAAAGTTCGCACCATGGTTCCAGAATTACTATTCAGATTACTGTCATAGTTTTCAAAATTAGACAACTCAGAAATTATACTTTCTAGTTTAGTTATTACTGCCTCCTTTCTTGTTTGCTATATCAACATTATAGCACTTTGCATCACTTGTCGACCTTTCGCCGAGTTCTAATCGCGAGCGCAACACCCCACTGCGCGGTGTGTCCAATGGATCCAGCACTGGATCCTCGGCATAAAGCCAAGGATGACAGGGTGGAGGTTTGTGTCATCCCTGGGCGGCGGTGTCCGTCCCCGTGTCACCCTTGGGCTTGTCCCGAGGGTCCAAACATCTAGCCAGCACTGGATCCTCGGCATAAAGCCAAGGATGACAGTAGAGAGGGGTCCGAGGATGACAGTAGAGAGGGGTCCGCGCGTGGCGGGGGGGTTACCGCGCGTGGCGGGTGTGGGAGCCGCGCGTGACAAAGAAGGGCCTGTACATAAGCGAGAGCATGAGCATAACGAGGAGGGCAAGGATTAGGTTCGCGATGTTGACACCAGTTGCTGCACTTGCCGCGCTTGCCGCCGAGGCGCCGCCACTAGGGGTGACAGGGGTGACAGGGGTGTCGTCGCCACCGTCCGGGACGCAGTCCGCACCGTTCCAGTGAGTGTCAGGTTCTGGGCAGAATGCGGGTGGTGCGAAGGCGTAGTTGCCGTCTTGCGTGCCGATAGTGTCCGCAGTGCTCCCCAAGAACGGTACGGGCTGGAGTGCTCTAGCCGCACTGAGGTTAGGTGTACCGAACCCGCGAAGCACTGGCACCCAACTGCGCTGTGTATACCAAGTTGAGGTCTCCCACCCTGTCTGCGTCCCGTCCGCATCGGAGATGTCCGCCCAGTTCGCCGTGTTGGAGTAGAAACTGGGACTGACGAGTGATGCCGCACTTTCAGGGGTGCCGTCGAGGTTGCTGCCACTGGAATAGGCTAAAGTGCTGTACGAAAGTGGGTTACTGCCAGCCTGGACAGTCTGACCCTCATATGTGTAGTTGTTCAAGGATATAAAGTTACCACTCGCGCCCGCTATGCTGTGAACATTTGCTGAGCCTTGGACAGTTGCACCCAATGACATTGAGTTTTTGATCGTCGTATCCCCTGCAGCAAAACCAACAAGCCCAGCAGTATCGTCAGCACCACTAACTGACCCAGTGTTGTATGAGTTTGTGACAGTAGTAGTACTAGTTACACTTCCTACCAGTCCCCCCGTCTTTTCATCCCCGACCACATCAGCCATATTATATGAGTTCGAAATAATGACGGTTTCTATAGCCATCCCAAGAAGCCCACCAGTACCGGCAGTACCACTAACTTTACCTGTTGTGTATGAGTTTGAAATGTTTACTTGGCCATACCTCCCACCAGCACCTACAAGTCCACCAGTATATAGACCTCCAGTGACCGAACATTCTGGAACACCTAGATTTGTGATGCTAATTGTTACAGCGGCACCGAAGAGACCCTGATATTCAGCATCAGGGCGGTTAATCTTCAGGTTGGAGATAGTGTGCCCTTGCCCGTCGAAATGCCCGGAATATGTTCTGTTCGTCGTGGCCACTCCAATCGGCACCCACCCACCTTCACTGGCATCATCCTCCTTAGCGCCAGTCGCGGTATCTGCAGCAGTAGCACTCTCATATACGCTCACCCAGTTGCGTTCGGCCTCAGTGTCATCGCCTTTCGCATAAGTCCCCCACTGCGCAAGGTCAATGTCTGCTGTGAGCACAGTGTATTTTTCGCTACCACTGTAGATGCCGTTCGTATCGTCGTCATTGACCAGACAGGCGAACTGCGCTAGTTGTTTGGCGGTCTCGATGCGGAAGGGGTCTTCTTGGGTCCCAGTCCCCGCGAAGTGCGAGTACCCTCTAGGCGAGGTCAAGTAGTCACCAGGTACACCGGCCTGGGTCGCTGCAGCAGGCGTATCCTTCAGCGTCGGAAGCTTGCCCTCTGCGAAGGTCCAGATGGTGGGGTCCCAGTTTGTGGTAGTCGTCCAGAAGTTGGGGTTCTGCAACTCCGCCCAGGTGATGTCTGCGCCGTTGAAGCTGGTGCTAAGGGGGGTGTCAGTATAGTTATCGTCGAAGAGGTTGCCAGCGTCGGAGATGGTCTTGCCGGTCCCAGAACCGCACGCCTCATCATGAGTCAAGCCAGAAGGATGCGTCCCGTCAGTCATCGTGGCGAGAGCGTAGTTGTTGGAGAGTGTTGGTGAACCATTACTCTGCATGCCCATGACACGGTGAACAGATAGGTACGGGGGAGAATAAGTCCCAGTGACGATCTCTCCGAGCGAGGCAGTGTTGGTGATAGTGGCGTTATTGTTCGCGTACCCCAAAATGCCGCCTACTTTATTTGAACTACCATGAACGGTGCCAGTGTTGTATGAGTTTGAGATGTTTGACGACGAATATGCTCCACCAACTAGCCCGCCAATGTCATAAGATCCTGTCACTGAACCAGTGTTGTAGGAGTTTGTGAGCGCTAATCCAGTTTCGACATAGCCGATTAGTCCGCCAGAATAACTAGCGTTTGCAATAATTACTCCAGTGTTGTAAGAGTCAGAAATAGTTACGCTACTTGTGTTGGCGCTTGTACGACCGATGAGCCCGCCAGCACCACCGTTTTTAACTTGGACCGCCCCAGTGTTGTAAGAGTCAGAAATAGTTATCGGTGAATTGTAGTCGTATCCGACAAGCCCACCTGAGTCAGCGTTGCCATGAATTGCACCAGTGTTGTATGAGTTTGTGATGATTATTGCCGCGTAAGATATCCCGACTAGACCGCTTGCAGTACTTGTACTAGTGATTGCACCAGTGTTGTATGAGTTCGAAATAGTTACTTGTCCACCTGTACCGACATAACCGACCAGTCCAGCTGCAGGACCGCCGTGAGCGTCTATTGCCCCACTAGTGTGTGAACTTGAAACTACTGCAATGCTAGTGTTTCCGATCATGAGGCTTGTGCCCCATCCACCTCTCAACTGCAGTCCGGTGACGCTTGAGTTGGTCACAGTTGTTGAAGTCGCGCTACCCACGAACCCGCCCGTATTACCACCTGTCGTGACCGACCCGCCGGCAAGCTTCAAGTTGGAGATAATGACTGCTCCAGCACTCCCGAAGAGCCCCTGGACTTGCACTAAAGGTCGGTTAATCTGCAGGTTGGAGATAGTGTACCCCCGCCCGTCGAAGTGCCCGGAATACTTCGCACCGTCCTTCCCGACTGGCACCCACCCGCCTTCACTGGCATCGTCTTGAGCGGCACCAGTCTCGGCGTCGGCATCATCACCATATACGCTGTACCAGTTGCGCTCAGGTTCCGTGTCATCGCCCTGCGCATAAGTCCCCCACTGCGCAAGGTCAATGTCCGCGGTCAGCTCGGTGTATTTGTCCGCCCCACCTTCAACCTCGCTGTAAGTGTCATGCGTCACGGGGTCATTCACTAGACAGGCGAACTGCGCCAGTTGTTTCGCGGTCCCGATTTCGAAGGGGTGTGCTTGGGTTCCGTCACCCGTGAGAGGGTTCGCGCCAACGTCGCAGGTGGTTGTGGGTGCTGTTGTAGTATGGGGTGCGGTACTTTGGGGTGCGGTGCTCGCTTCGCTCGCGCCTGGTGTTTCGTGCGGGGGCGGTGTACTCTCGGGTTCGCTGTTCGCCTCGCTAGTGTTGTACGTGTCCTGCACCACCGCCAGCGTGGAGTCTTCCTCGGCACGTGCATCCTGTGGCCATTGCGTACTGGAAAGCATCACGAGCGTTAACGCCACGGCAAAAAGCACGCTAAAACCTATGAGCGCCTTGACAACGCCTCTCGAATAATACTTCACACCACTAGTATAGCACCTACAGTATGTCAAATTGGTGCGCCGTAAACCACGCTAGACACATTACCCCCCTATTCGGCACGCCGTAATGCAAAGAAAAACCTAGTAAGCAGCGTTGAGCACTCGTCTTCAAGCACACCACCTAGCGTTTCAGGGTGATGAGGACTAGCGGGGTCACGCAATATGTCCCAAACCGAGCCAGCTGCCCCAAACTTGGAGTCCCAGGCGCCAAAAACTACACGTGAAATCTGGGAGTTCAGTATCGCCCCCGAACACATTATGCACGGCTCAAGCGTAGTGTATAGAGTAAACCCACGCAGCTTGTTAAGTTTCAACTTCGCGCAGGCGTCGTTTATCGCCAAAATCTCGGCGTGCTCAGTAGGCAAGTTGTCCCGATTCCTCGCTAGCGCAACAACAGTTCCAGTGGTGTCTACAACTAGTGCACCAACCGGTATCACACCTTCGGCAAATGCACACCTTGCCTCGCCAAGTGCTTGGCGCATCAACCCCAAGTCGTCAGTTTTTTGCACGCCTTAAGATTCCGACTTGCGGGACACTAACACTTTGTCAACTATACCATATTCGAAGGCCTCTTGTGCGGTGAGAATCTTGTCACGCTCGATGTCTTTTTTAATCTGCTCAAGTGCAATATTAGTGTGCTTGGCGAGCGTTTCTTCAAGCCAAGTGCGCAGCCGTATCATCTCTCTCGCGGTAATCTCGATGTCCGAGGCTGTCCCCCTAGACCCCTCCATGGCAGGCTGATGTATCAAAACTCGTGCATTCGGAAGTGCGAGCCGCTTTCCTGGAGTCCCCGCCGAAAGTAGAATTGCCGCAGCGGACGCCGCCTGACCGAGACAAACTGTGCGGATGTCGGGTTTGATGTATTGCATCGTGTCGTAAAGTGCTGTCATAGCGGTGAAAGACCCACCAGGCGAGTTAATGTATAGGGTAATTTCGCGGTCTGGATCCTGCGCCTCAAGCACTAACAATTGCGCCATCACGTCATCGGCAATCATATCATCCACTGGCGCACCAATAAACACTATGCGCTCTTCAAACAGTTTAGCATACGGGTCGACGGTCTTGTAGCCGTAATTCGTCTTCTCGGTGAACTGTGGCAGTATCGCACGCATTGAGAAATCACTTCGCATTTTTGACCCCCTTGCTTGTCACATCACTCGCATTCTGTATTATATGGTCAACGAACCCGTATTCTAGGGCTTCCTGCGCAGTGAACCAATTGTCGTGCTCATTGTCCTCGAGAATTTTTTCTAAAGTCTGCCCAGTCTGCTCGGCAGTGAGGTTACTCAGGCGCTGCTTCATGTCCATAATTAACTCAGCACCGATTCTGACGTCAGTCGCTGTTCCGCCCACGCCGCCACTTGGCTGATGCATCAAAACCCGCGCATTAGGTGTGATAAACCGCTTGCCTTTTGTCCCAGACGACAGCAAAAACTGCCCCATCGACGCTGCCATACCGATCGCGATAGTGACCACGTCTGGAGAAATCAGTTGCATTATGTCGTAGATTGCCATACCGTCAGTTATTGAACCACCTGGAGAGTTAATATACATTGTAATATCACGCGTCGGTTCGTCTGCCGCAAGGAGCATCAACTGCTTGGAGATGCGGTTTGCAGACTCGGAATTCACCTCGGAGTCAAGCCAGATAATACGCTGCTTAAGGAGACCGTTGTCAATTAGGTCTGTGAAACTACTGCTCGGCTTCTGTTGTTCCACCATCACTTCCCACCTGCCTCTGGGCTTTTGGAGTCGGTTGTGGTAGACTTCTTAGTCACAGTTTTGGCATCTTTACTAGCGGGCTTCTTCTTCTCGGACTTACTTTCAGGCGTTTCATCTTTGCCCACAAAGCGCGAGATGTCCAGATCTTTTCCGTCCTGGTCGACCACTTTAACTTGGCGCAGAATGTGTGCTAATGTCTTCGAGCGCGACACTTCAGCAGTAGCCATCGGTAGCTGTCCATTTTTCACCATAGTTTCGATGAACATATTAGGGTCGATGCCATAACTTGACGCAGTGTTCATCAAATAGTTCAAAATCTCGTCCTGACTAACCTTGATGTCATTAAGATCAGCATAAGTGTCAAGCAGTATTTGGGAGCGAATGTCCTTTTGTGCCCGCTCTTGCGCCGTTCTCTTGTCCTCGTCTGTTGGCTTCTTTTCGCCCTGGAAATTGTTGGTCAAAAAGTTCTCGACTGCGACATCAACCACCTTCTGCGGCAACTCAAACTCAACCTTTTTTAACATCTTCTCAAGCACATCGTCCCCAGCGTCACCAATACTACGTGCCAACTGCCCTTGCTTGAGCTCGTCCTTTACCATACTCTTCAACTCATCGAAAGACTCAAGCCCTAGAATTGACGCTAAATCCTCGTCGTCAGGATTCTCGACGTCACCTTCGGCAGTTTTCGTTGCCTTGTCATTCCGTATCAAATCTATCCTACGGGTCACATCTTCATCTGTCGGATCAGTGACACTAATTTCCACTTTCATCCCGTCTAGCTTAGGCATTTCGAAATCGGGGCGCACACTCACCTTCGCGGTAAACTCTATTGATTCTGCCTCATTTTCGGGCGCAAAATACTTCGTCACTTCAATTTCAGGCTGGCTCAACACATGCAACTCATTTTCAATTGCGGCTTTACCGTAGAACTCATTAATAACATCTTCAGTCACGACGCCAGACAAATATGGCGCACCGACTTTCTGTATCAAAATCGCTTTCGGAATCTTGCCCTTGCGGAAACCTGGGATGTTGACACTCTCGCCTACTTTTTTATACACATTGTCAATGATACGCGCAGAATCAGCGTTCTCAACAATAACATCCATCTGAACTTCGGTAGAGCTCAACTTCTTCACATTAGTCTTCATATCACTAGTATAGCACTAATTTCATTCGCAAATTTTCCTCCGGAATAACTCGTGCCCAGCGTAGCGAGCTGCGCCTGCTTTGCAGAAGCGAATAGCGAGCGGAGTGTGTTTGAGCACTGGCGAAGCCTGTGAGAGGGGCGTAATGAGAGCGCGGAGCGATCGAACCAAATGCGTCGAATTCAGTAAGTGCTATTCATAACAGATTAATCGTCGGGGAGACGAACCGCTGCTCACGCTTTGAGCCTCGCTCC
>JAISRT010000011.1 GCA_031273495.1 Candidatus Ancillula kalotermitis
TCACGAGAGTAAGTTTTCCAAACTTTCCAGCTGACGTTTCATACATTTAAGAGCCGAAAAAACCTGGGTTTTGCCTGTTATTGAGGCAAAAGTGCGGACGCAAGTGATAAACTCGGGAAAATGTGTTTGACTAGCCGGTCGAACGGTCGGAAAATGTGTTTGGCGGTGGGGTTTGTGCTATAATGTGATTATGAAACGAAAACTGATGGCAAAACTGATGGAGTGGAGGCTTGACAAGCGCCGTAAGCCTCTGATTCTGGAGGGTGCACGGCAAGTGGGCAAGACCTATTTGCTTAAGGAATTCGGCCGGAAATACTACGACAATGTTATTTATATCAATCTCGAGAACCCCAGCCCCGAACTGTCGACCCTCTTTGACGGTGCAATATCTCCTGAGCGTATAATTACCTCATTAGAGTTGCTCTACCACGAAGAGATCTCGAAAAAGCGAACTCTAATTTTTTTCGACGAGATTCAGGAACTCCCGCGTGCGTTAACTTCACTCAAATACTTCTGCGAAGAGGCGCCCGAATATCACATTGTTGCTTCTGGAAGTTTGCTTGGGTTGTTCTTGCACTCTGGCACTTCATTCCCCGTCGGGAAAGTCGATTTAATGCGCCTAGAGCCGATGAACTTTGAAGAGTTTCTCTGGGCAAGTGGTGAAAAACGAATCACCGAACATTTGAAGAGCAATCTAGAGGACGGCCTATTTGATGAGGTTTTGCTCGACAACTTCAGGCATTATCTAGCTGTTGGTGGTATGCCAGAAGCTGTGAAACTCTGGGTGGACGAGCATAATATCACAAAGGTTGAGCAGGTGCATAACTTCATCTTACAGAACTATCTCAGCGATTTCTCCAAGCACACAGATGCGACGACGTCTATGCGGATCCGGCAAGTTTGGGACAGTTTAGTGTCTCAGTTCGCGAAGAATAATGACAAGTTTGTCTACGGTGCGATCCGTTCTGGCGCTAGAGCAAGGGATTTCGAAATTGCGATACAGTGGCTAGTTGACAGTGGGATTGTGCGCAAAGTAATGAAAGTCAGCGCAGGCAACAGTATTCCGTTGAAGGCCTATCAGAACCCGAGTGCGTTCAAGCTGTATTTCATCGACATTGGGCTCTTGCGGACACTCGCACAGATTCCGACACCTGTGATTATGCAAAAAGATGCCTTATTCAACGAGTTCAATGGCCTACTTGCAGAGCAGTATGTCTTGCAGCAGTTGGCACCTCGCACTCTATATTTTTGGACCAGCGATGCGAAGAGCGAGGTCGATTTTGTCACTCAGATTTCCTCGGACATCACTCCAATTGAGGTAAAAAGTGGTGAAAACGTACGCGCGAAGAGTCTGCAAGTTTACAGGAAAAAGTACAACCCGCGCCTAGCAGTGCGATTCTCCTTGAAGAAGCTTGAGTATAATTCGGGGCTGCTAAATGTCCCACTCTACAAATCTTGGCTGTTTGACCGACTCGTGGATTCACACCGCGTTAGTTAATGGATCCAGCGCAGCGTGGGACAAGCCCAAGGATGACACTAGAATGGTGGGTGCCCAAGGATGACATGTGAGACACGCCCGCGCCTGCCCTTGGCTTTATGCCTACTGTCACCCTTGGCTTTATGCCGAGGGTCCATGGACACACCGCGTTAGTTAATGGATCCAGCGCAGCGTGGGACAAGCCCAAGGATGACATGAGGGGTCAGTGTGCCCAAGGATGACATGGGAGTGCCTAGGGCGTAGGTGGCATGGAGTGAGAATTCAAGATGTGCTAAACTATAGATATGGTTGATGTTCAAGACAAGCAGTTTGAGACGAAATGTGTCCGTGGTGGCTATGACCCTGGTGTCGGTGAGCCCGTGGTCCCTCCGATTACCCCTAGTGTTGCTTACAGGTATGAGACCACTGAGCAGGTGCACGAGCTCTTCGACCTTGAGCGCGAGGGCTACTTTTACTCGCGAATCGAGAACCCCACGACATCGGTGGTAGAGAAGCGCGTTGCAATGCTTGACGGGGGTGTGGGTGCATTAATGACATCGTCGGGGCAGGCTGCCAATTTGTTCGCGATCCTCAACATCGCTAGTAATGGTGACCATATAGTAGCAGCACGAAACCTCTACGGAGGCACGGTCAATCTGTTCACGCACAGACTCAAGGAATACGGTATCTCGACGACATTCATCGACAACTCTTCGGACTATGACGCCGTCGTGGCAGCAATCAAACCAAACACGAAGGCAGTCTTCACGGAGACCTTATCGAACCCCACTCTCAGTATGACTGACCTTGAAGTTTGGGCGAAGGCGGCGCATGATAATGATGTCCTGTTCGTAGTGGACAACACTTTCCCGACGCCATTTTTCTGCAGACCTATCGACTTCGGTGCGGATGTTGTGACCTACTCTTCAACGAAATACCTCGACGGGCACGCACTGGAGGTTTCTGGCATGATTGTCGACTCAGGCAAGTTCGGCTTTGAGAATGCGTACAGGAACTCGGGCAGGTATTCAAGTCTTGTCGAGCCTGATCAGACTTATAAAGGTGTCAGCTACACTAAGAAGTTCGGTGAGGCCGCATATATTGTTAAGGCACGTGTCCAGTTGATGCGGGACCTCGGTGCGACGCCGTCTCCGTTCAGCGCTTTCCTACTGGGCAATGGACTACAGACACTGGGGTTACGCATGGAGAGGCACTACTCTAACGCACAAGCGGTCGCAAAGTTCCTCGAGAATAACCCACAAGTCGAGCACGTTAACTTCCCGGCGCTAGACACTGACCCGAATAATGCATTAGCGAAGAAGTATTTGCCGAAGGGGTGTGCGGGTGTCCTGTCATTTGTCGTTAAAGGTGGGCGTGAATCTGCAGGCAGGGTGATAAATGCCTTCAAACTAGTCAATATAGAGGTCAATGTTGCCGAAATTCGGTCTTGCGCGCTGCACCCCGCGACTTCTACACACCGCCAAATGAGTGACACTGAACTCAAAGACGCAGGTATTGAGCCTGGATTGATACGGTTGAGCGTGGGGTTAGAGAACATTGATGACATATTAGAAGACGTTAAACGGGCACTAGAAGAATAAACACACCCCCACGATTTAACTTTTCGAAAAAATGTGCTATACTGATGTTGTAGATATACTTAATGGAAAGGATATTGATGTCTGAGAATGTAAATGTAAACGGACTTCCCGAGTTCGAAGTTCAAATGCGTGGCTATGACCGCGACCAAGTAGATAGTGTTATCCGTCAAATGCAGGCGAGCCTAAAGCAGTTGAGTGATGATTTGGCAGCGACTAAGGCAGCTTCAGCGAATTCCGATGCTAAGATTGTTCAGTTGTCTACTCAATTGTCCGAAGCTCAGCAACAGTTGCAGAATGATGACAACCCGACTTTTGCATCACTAGGTGCACGTGCTCAGCAAGTTCTACGCTCTGCCGAAACTGCAGCAAATGATATGATCGCTCGTGCGAAAGAAGAAGAAGAGCAGCGTATCTCAGCAGCTGAGGCACACGCTAAGTCTATCGTCCAGGAAGCGCAAGTTCAGGCACATCAACTCCTCGAGTCAGTTCAAACTAAGGTGAGCACACTGTCCGAAGAGTCTGAGAAGCGTGCAGCGTCAATTCTTAATGATGCGGAGTCTAAAGCACAGGACATCTCTGAAAAGGTTTCTACACAAATCTCTGCACAGCGCGAGTCTTTTGACATCGAAATGCGCGACGCCCGTGCAGCACTCCAGCAAGAGCAAGACAACCGCCGCGCTACGTTTGACCGTGAAGTGTCTGACGAGAGGCTGAAAGTGCAGAACGAGATTGCAACCCTCAAGGCAGCAGCTGAGAAAGAGGCACTTGACAAGACTTCTGAGGCGACTGAGCGTAGCCGTGAACTCATCGAGACTGCCCGTGACAAACTAGTTAAGGCTGAGGCTGAGGCAACCCAAATGGTGACTTCTGCTCGTCGCGAGGCTGAGACAATCCTTGCGGACGCTGACCGTGCGGCAAATGACCGTCTAGACAAGGCGCAAATCGATGCACGTCAACTAGTTGAGCAGGCTGAGAATGACTTGAGTGTTGCGAAGAATGACGCAGCGAAGTTGCTTGAGCAGACCCACCTTGACATCGCTAACCGTCGTAAAGCGGCATCAGACGAGATTTCTCATCTACTTGAGGACGCGCGTGCATCCCTTGCATCAGCACAGTCTCAGGCACATGATATCATCCTTGCAGCCGAAGCAAAACGCCAAGAGGTCGACGACTATGATTCAGCAGTTCGCCATAAAGCACAGATTGAGGCTGATAACCTAATCGAGAATGCTCGCCGTTCTGCTGAAACTGAGCTGCGTGATCGCCGTGCTGCGGTTAACGAAGAGTTGAACAAGGTTCGTGAGAATGTTGAACGCTTGACTAAGCAGGAAGAGGCAATCACTGCACGTGTTAAGGAATTGCGCACTCTAATGCAGGCCACCTTCGGTGAGGTTGCAAAGGACGAGTTAGACTAGTTAAGCAAACGGGGGATGTCTAGCCCCTGCGCCCACCCTTGGCTTTACGCAGAGGGATGGCAAGGGGGGTAATGTGTCACGCTTGACTTTATGCTGAGGGATGATATGACGGGCTCAAGTAGGCGCAGATTATAGACACAAGATGCTCTTACGGCAAGCCTGCGTAACTGGTAGACGCTAGGCTCAAGTAGGCGCAGATTATAGACACAAGATGCTCTTGTGGCGGAATTGGTAGACGCGTTCGGCTCAAACCCGGATGGGAAACCGTGTGGGTTCGAGTCCCACCAAGAGCACAATATGGGAAAGTCATTAGTGATTGTGGAGTCACCAGCGAAGGCAAAGAAAATTGCTACATATCTGGGGCCAGAATATATCGTCAAGTCGTCCGTGGGACATATCCGTGACCTCCCAACCCCGTCAAAACTACCCGACAAGGTGAAAACTGAGCGCGATGGTGCCTTCAAGCGGTTTGCGGTCGATGTTCAGAGCGATTTTGAGCCCTACTACGCAATTTCATACGGTAAGAACAAGGTGGTGACTGAGCTGCGGGCTGCATTAAAGACTGTGGACAAATTGTTCCTCGCAACCGACGAAGACCGCGAAGGTGAGGCAATCGCATGGCATCTTAACGAGGTCCTTAAGCCTAAAGTGCCCGTAGAGCGCATGGTGTTCCACGAGATCACAAAAGATGCTATAATGGAGTCGTTGAGCAACACTCGTTCGCTTGACCTTGACCTAATCGATGCGCAGGAAACGCGACGCATCCTAGATAGGCTTTTTGGATTCCAGGTGTCACCGTTTCTCTGGCGAAAATTTGGCACTGGGCTATCGGCAGGACGTGTTCAGTCGGTCACCACACGACTTGTTGTGGACCGCGAAAAAGAGCGGATGAAGTTCAAGAAGGCGGCGTTTAACTCTATCGAGGCAGCATTTATCGCGGATGGCAACGAGTTCGAGGCGAAGTTAACTCATTTCGACGGTAAGCAGTTGGCAGTGGCAAAGGATTTCGACCAGTCTGCTTCACTGACCCCAAATGCGATAAAAAATGGTGTGGTAGTTCTGGATGCACAGAAGGCAAAGGACGCAGCGACTAGTCTAGAGGGTGCTCAGTATTCAGTCGGTGAAATTAACAAGAAGCCCTACACATCGCGCCCAAAGCCCCCGTTTACGACGTCATCCTTTCAGCAGGCGGCAATCAATAGGCTTAAGCTGAGTTCGCAGTCTTGTATGCGTGCTGCCCAGTGGCTCTATGAAAACGGTTATATCACCTATATGAGGACTGACTCTCCCGTGCTGTCTTCCGAAGCGATTACTGCCGCGCGTGAAACTGGTGCGAAACTATACGGACCGACTGCAGTCCCCGAGAAGCCTAGATACTACTCTGCAAAGCAGTCTAACGCACAGGAGGCACACGAAGCAATCCGCCCAGCCGGGAAAAACTGGCCTACACCTGAGTCACTACGGGCAAAAATTGGCGCTACTGAGGCGGCGGTGTATGACCTGATTTACCGTAGAACTTTAGCTAGTCAAATGTCCGATGCTACTGGGTGGACAACTACTCTGAAAGTCTTCGCTGCTACCAGTGGTAATGCAAAATATGGTGTGTTCTCGACTTCGGGCACAATAATCGAAGTGCAAGGCTATCTCGCCGCATATAACGACCTAGGCAAGAACAATGACGAGCAACAACTGCCGAGAGTGGCGGAAAATCAAGCAGTGGACCTCGATATGCTCAAGATTGCAGAGCATGAAACTAAGCCTCCAGCACGCTATACTGAGGGGTCACTGATCAAGAAAATGGAGGAAATTGGCATCGGGAGGCCTTCAACTTATTCGGCGACGATAACGACAATTATTGACCGTGGCTACATCCAGAAAAAGGGTCAGGCACTCGTTCCAACTTGGCTAGCGTTTGGTGTTAACCGTGTCCTTGAGTCCACCCTTCCAGAGTATATGGACTATGACTACACTGCACGCATGGAAGAGGACCTGGATCGCATTTCGCGCGGTGAGGAGAAGCGTAATTCGTGGCTTTCGGCGTTCTGGTTTGGCACTTCAGGGCATCCCGGGCTAGAGCAGGAGACTATGAAACTCAAGGAGTTGATCGAGTCTAGGGCTGGTGATGATGTTTTCGACGTCGGCGAGTCAGGGCGTTTTCAGGTGCGTGTCACTTCCTACGGCGCATTTCTTGAAGACAAACAAGGCGTGCCCGATAAGGACGGACGGCTTCCGAGGGGGTATATACCGCTTGACGAGGAAGGTAATCAAGTAGCACCAGACATTTTGAATGACGAGAGTATCGCAGAATCAATCAAAACGGGTGTCGGGCTAGCGGAAAATGGCAAGGTGCTCGGGAAAAATCCTGCGACTGGCTTCGATATTGTTGCACTTTCTGGGAAGTATGGACCCTATTTTACAGAGGTTCTCCCAGACGACGTGCCGAAAAAAGGTAAAGGTGCTGTGAAGGCGAAGACTGGCTCGCTCTTGAAGGGTATGAACCTTGAAACTGTGACGCTTGCGGATGCTCTAAAAGTGTTTGAACTACCACGGGAACTCGGCGTGAACCCTGCGGACGGCGAGAAAATTGTCGTCAACAACGGTCGGTTTGGCCCCTACTTGATGAAAAAAGACCCCGACACGAAGAAATATGACTACCGCTCAATCAAGAAGACTGACGACGAGTCAGCAGAAGACCGTATGTTTAGCACTACGCTTGATGAGGTAATCGAAATATACTCGAAGCCAAAAGTCTACGGACGGCGCAGTGCGAAACGTTAAGTGTTTGTGAAGATGCCGTTGTGCTAAACTACTGATATGGTGCCATATTTAATTGTAGATGTTGTCGGAATTGTTGTTTTTCTCGGCATCGGAGTGTTATTTTCGCGCGACCGTAAGGCAATCGATTTCAAAGCAGTCGGCATCTCTACAGTTTTCAATATACTGCTTGCAGCGTTTCTAATTTTGACCCCGTTTGGACAGATAATCATCAAAGGCGCCGCGGACGGCTTCGCTTGGGTGGTTCAGAAGGCGTATAAAGGCATCGCGTTTGCAGTTCCAGACTTCGTGCCAGTGAGCTTTGGTGGGAATATGAACTCGAATAATATGATGTTCATAATTTCTGCCCTGATGCCAATGCTGCTGATTATCCCAATTTTCGACACGCTTTCATACTTCAAAGTACTGCCATTTATAATACACTGGGTGGGTCGAGGTCTTGCGTTCATCACCAGACGCCCCAAAATCGAGAGTTTCTTCGCGGTCGAGATGATGTTTATGGGCAACACTGAGGCGCTTTTGGCGTCACGTTTCCAGCTCAAGAACATTTCGAATAGCCGTAACTTGACCGTAGCGATGATGGGGATGAGTTCGATTTCTGCAGCAATTGTCGGTAGTTATATCACTATGGTGCCCGGGGAGTTCGTGATCGCCGCGATCCCAATCAATATTATAAACGCTATAATTGTCACGTCACTTTTGAACCCACTTAAAGTTGAGGCTGATGAGGACGTAGTTTACCAGGTCGAACAGGGCGACGTGAAGAAGCCGCCGTATTTCTCGTTCTTGGGCGACTCTATCTTGGCGGCAGGTAAGATGGTGTTCATTATCACTATGATGGTCGTGGCATTCGTGGCACTCCAGAACCTCATCGACGGGTTGCTTGCCCTAACCACGCTCCCTTGGCTAAGTCTTGAGAATATACTTGGGGTCATGCTCTGGCCTTTCGCGCTACTGCTCGGTGTTGATCCCGCAATGGCATTCGAACTTGCGCAATATATGGGCACGAAGCTGATCACTAATGAGTTTGTAGTGATGGCGCAGGTTTCACCGATTGTCGACACACTGCCACGCCATTTTTCAGGTGTTTTGACAGTCTTCTTGACATCATTTGCCAACATTTCGACGTCCGCGATGGTGTTAGGGACCTATAAAGGGATAGTCGGCGATAAAACTAGCCACTTCATCTCGAAGAACTTCGGCTATTTGCTGCTGTCCGGTATTGTTGTGTCGCTCTTGAGCGCTGGTGTAGCAGGTCTATTCATTTGGTAGCGTCCACTAGTGTTAGCACCCTAATCTTCGCGCAGTTTGAGCCAGAGTTCACACATTTCCGTGACGAGTATTTTTCGCAGGCATGCGTTAAGACCGTCGAATACCGCGGTGTGACGCATCCAGTGCTTTACAATCCTGAGCGCGCAATGCTTGGTTCGGTTGGTGGGATGTGCAAAGGTAATACTGGTGCCACGATGGCGGCAATTCTGAACGATGAGCGCTTTGACTTGACGGATGCGTTAATATTGATGACTGGGTGTGCGGGCGGTCCGAGCGATAAAACTGAACTGGGTGAAATTGTTGTCTGCGATGAGTTGATTGACTTCGATATGGGGCATCATTTTTCACCAGACGACGTAGAGTTAGGGGAAGAGGTGTTCAAAATGTTCGATGACTTTGCGCATATGAACTACTTTGTCCCCGGAAAGCGGTTTGCACCTGCAGTTGAGAAAGTGCTGCACAATTTTGATCAAGCTGCCTCTGGATTCAAGTTATCCACTGGCTCTAGCATCACTTCGGACAATTTCTGGCATGGTAAGACAATGTTGAGGCGTGTCAATTTGGTCACCGCAACCGTGCAGAAATACCACAATTCCCGACTGCACTCACCATTCAAAGTGTCGCAGTGTGAAGATACTGCGATTGCTCAAATACTCAAGCTTTCAGGACTGCTTGACAATTTAGTGGTGACTCGGTCAATAGTGAATTTCGTTGCACCAATCGATGCCTCAAGTGCGCACGCTAATGTTGCTAACCCTGATGACTTTTTTGATGTGGCGCACCAGAACTGCTTCGAAATCGGGAAAAACTTAACTTCCGAGTGCAATGCGCTATACTCTAGATAATGTTGATGTCCAAGCTTAAGCGTGGCGATAATTTTCGGGTTGTCGCGATAAATCTTGCCGACGCGTTCAAAGTTCGGCTGGCGGAAATGGGGCTTGGCGTCGGCACTGAGCATACAATTATGCAGCGATCAGCGTTCGGCGCAAAAATTCTGGAGTCTGGAGTCAACGGGAACGAGCGGATTGCCGTGGACGCCTTTTGTGCGGGGAAAGTAGAGGTAGAGAGGTTATGAAAATTGCGCTTGCAGGAGTTTCCAATGTCGGTAAGTCCACGTTATTTAACGCCTTGACTGGTCTAAAACAGCGGACAGTGAATGCACCTGGGACTACGGTTAAACTTGAGGTCGGAGTCTGGCGCGGGAAAACTGAGCCACATGAAATTATCGATCTACCAGGGTTTTACTCGTTCGCGACGATTTCGCTCGATGAACAGGTTGCGTCAGAAGCACTCTCGGGCGGTAAACATATTGACATTATACTTTTCGTGCTCGATGCCACTCGTCCTGCCAAGTCACTCTACCTGCTAAAACAGCTCAAATTCTTCAAGATACCGATTGTGGTCGCCGTGACAATGGTTGACATACTCGAACGCCGTGGAAAACTGCTCGATGAGAAGCATTTCACACAGACTTTAGGGCACCCGTGCATTTTCCTGAACCCGAAGCGTGACACTGATTTCACAGAACTCGAGGCCAGTCTACACGCTACGCTGTCTACTTCTGACGAGGAAGAGCGCTATATCAAAAAAGGGTCACTATGCGTTGCCGCGGACGTAGCGAAAATAGCGCAGAAAAACGTGCAGGACAACTTAGACTGGGTCGGTAAAATTGAACAGGAACTCGGCGTCTCAGACGGTCGGCGCAGGACAAAATCGGACATCCTCGACAGGTTTCTACTGCACCCACTTTTCGGTCCACTCATTTTCCTCGCGTTAATGTTGCTCTGCTTCGTCGTCATTACCACTTGTGCTGCACCTTTTATAGACTTCTTCGGTGAAGTGCTAGGCCCCGCAGTCGCCAATTTACTCGTTGCTGACAACCCGGTCGTTAAACTACTTCGTGACGGCGTGCTAGCAGGCGTGATAACTGTCTTGACATTTGTGCCCACAATGTTCTTCACCTTTATATTTCTCGGTGTTCTCGACAGTTGCGGAGTGTTGAGTCGTGCTGCGGTGGTTGGCGACAGGTTAATGCGCAAAGTTGGGCTTGACGGGCGTGCCCTGATGCCTTTAATACTGGGCTACGGATGCAATCTGCCCGCAATCAGTGCGACCCGTATTATACCAGAATCCAGCGCTCGAAAAACTGCTGCACTGCTCATTCCATTCACGCTATGTTCCGCCAGGCTCGCAGTTTTCATCACGATAATTGATGCCGTTTTTCCTGAGAGTGCCGCGCTAGTCCTATTCGGGCTGTATTTGTTCTCGATCATCATCATCATTCTAGTGGGGTTCGTGCTCAAATGGCTCCAAAAAGGCAAGAGTGCTGAGTCGCCGTTCATAGTTTCCTTGCCAGCGTATCAAGTCCCAGGTGTCAAACAACTTCTAATGTCAAGTGTCGCGAAAGTTGGGGAGTTCGTGAAGGATGCATCGGCGATAATAATCACCATAACCTGCGTGTGTTGGTTCCTGCAAGCAGTGCCACTTCCAGGGCGGGTCTCCGAGACGGGGGAGGAATACCAGTTCGCAGCCGTTGACAATGTGCACGATTCAGTATTCGGAGTTGCTGCCGATTCGGTGAGCCATATATTTGTTCCGCTGGGGTTCGACAACTGGCAAATAAGTTCTAGTCTAATTTCGGGCTTCATCGCGAAGGAAGCGTTCGTCGGCACGCTCGAGCAGGCGTATCAGGCACCAAGTACTGAGGACGGACTCGGCAAACTGCTTAACAATTCACTAGCAGAAACTTCACCTAAACCTAGACTTGCCGCACTGAGCCTATTACTGTTTATACTGCTTTACACGCCTTGTATGGCAACAATTGTTCAAATCGCTAAAGAGTTCAACAAGCGGACCGCTGCGACATCCCTACTAATTTCGCTAACTACTGCCTACTTAGTGTCCTTGCTCGTCTACCAGATCGGGATGCTCTTTTGAGTGCTGCCCAAACTAGCCTATCGCGTTCAATTATTGAGGGTTTTCTGACTAGCGGTATGACCACTGCTGACCTTGCTGACCAGCACGAAGTGTCACCAGACTTCGTCAACCTAGTCCTTGAGCAGTATTCCTCGGAGTGCCTATTAAAGCAGGGGTGCCAGGATTGTAAGTTGAGCAGTGTCTGTCGGAAGCAGTGTGCTTAACAAACCGTTAACAAATACTTAACATTTCGTCCCCAATTTGACATACCGCTGTGCTACACTTCGAAGTAGGAGGTAAATATGGATAATGTTGTAGATATTTTGGCGGCAACTGGCCCTTCAATTCAGGACGCCTATCAAGCAGGAAATGGTGCGTGGATGCTGACGGCGGCTTCACTTGTGTTCTTGATGACGCCCGCGGTTGCATTCTTTTATGGTGGGATGGTGCGCAGTAAATCTGTGCTCAATATGCTTATGCTTTCAACGGGGGCTCTAATCGTGGTTGCCATTATCTGGCCTCTCTGGGGTTGGTCGATTGCCTACGGAACTGAAGATATCGCTGGTATTTTCGCTAACCCATTCGAGCAGTTTATGTTGAATGGTATGATTCAGACCGAGAACGGAGTGTTCACTTCAATACCTACTGACGGCGCAGCCTACGCAGGAACTATTGACGTTGCATTCCAGGTCACCTTTGCGATGATTACCGTGGCACTGATTTCTGGTGCAATTGCTGAGCGCGTGAAGTTCTCGACTTGGCTCATCTTCGTGACTATCTGGATTACATTTGTCTACTGCCCAATGGCGCATATGGTCTGGGGTGGCGGTTTGCTCTCAGGTGCTGAAAACTCACTTGCCGCAGTGCTCTTCGGAGGTACTGGAACAGGTAGCGAATGGACGCCTAACGTTTCACCACATGACTTCGCAGGCGGAACAGTGGTGCATATTAACGCTGGTATTGCTGCACTTGTGGTCATTTTAATCATCGGCAAGCGTGTTGGCTTCGGCAAGTCGGTCCCTCGTCCGCACAATATGCCGTTCGTTATGCTCGGTGCATTCTTGCTCTGGTTCGGGTGGTTTGGCTTTAATGCTGGGTCAGCGTTCGCGTCTAATGGAACTGCTGGTTATGCTTGGGTTTCTACCACTGCTGCTACTGGTGCCTCGGCGCTTGCATGGGTTATCACTGAGCGCATCAGAGACGGTAAGTTCACATCACTCGGTGCTGCGTCAGGTATAGTTGCTGGTCTGGTCGCTATCACTCCTGCTGCCGATGTAGTTAGCCCGGGATATGCAATTCTGCTCGGTGCGATTGCTGGTGTGCTTTGTTGCCTAGCGATTGGGTTGAAGTTCAAATTCAAATACGATGACTCGCTAGACGTAATTGGCGTGCATTTCGTTGGTGGTCTAGTCGGAACACTCCTCATCGGTTTCTTTGCCGCTGGGACTGGGTTGTTCGAGTCTGGTAGCCCGAATCAGTTAATCATCCAGTTGTTGATTGCTGCAGTTGCTATAATATACTCAGGTGTGCTAACCTCAATCATTGCGTTCATTCTTGACCGCACGATGGGTTGGCGCGTTACAGAAGAGCAAGAAGTCGCTGGCATTGACTTCGCCGACCACGGTGAAACTGCCTACGATTACGTTGCATCGTCTGGTCTAATAAAGTAGGATAGGAAGGAAGGGAAATTATGAAACTTATCACAGCTATAGTTCAACCACACCGTCTAGAAGAGGTGAAAACTGCTCTCGAGGCTGCAGGTGTTCAGGGATTGACGATTTCGGACGCAAACGGATTCGGACGTCAAAAGGGGCACACTGAGGTGTATCGTGGTGTTGAGCACAAGGTCGACTTAATCGCGAAAGTGCGTGTCGAAGTTGTGTGCGACGACGTTAACGTGCAGTCTATCCTGGAGGCAATCTCGCAGGCAGCGTCTACTGGAACAATCGGTGACGGTAAAGTGTGGATTTCACCAATTGAGGACATCATTCGCTTGAGGACAGGCGAACGCGGGCTTGCCGCAATCTAGGCAACGCGAAGAAGTTCTCGAGAATATCCAAGCGCTAGCTAGGGCGTTCGAAGGGCATTCTGTAGAGCTACGTGTTCCTTTTGTCGGCGCAGTCCAGTTCCTTGAGGGGCAAAATCACCGGCGTGGAACCCCACCGAACACTATTGAGATTAGTGCGGAACTTTATAACGAGTTACTTACCGCTCAGGTGCGGTTTGCTGACGTTCGCGATAGAGTTGATGCGTCAGGGGCACGGAGCGAAGAGGCGCTTGACCTCTTGGAGCACTGGTTTAACGCAGTCTAGCTGTCCACGGCCCCGGCGTAGCGACTAGTGTGGATTTTCAAGTTTACGAGCCACAATGGACAACTTGTTGTATATTTTTGGCGACAAACGCAGAAAATCGAGCGATTAGCGAGACCCTCGGGACAAGCCCAAGGGTGACATGGAATGAACCCACCGCGCCCAAGGGTGACATGGGGACGTGGACGCGCCTGCCCTTGGCTTTATGCCACGCTCCGCTGGGGTGACAGTGGGGATAATGTGTCATCCTTGGCTTTATGCCACGCTCGCTGGGGTGACAGTGGGGATAATGTGTCATCCTTGGCTTTATGCCGAGGATCCATCGGACACACCGCGCTAGTGTGGACCCTCGGGACAAGCCCAAGGGTGACATGGGACGAACCCACCGCGCCAGTGTGGACCCTCGGGACAAGCCCAAGGGTGACATGGGGACGTGGACGCGCCTGCCCTTGGCTTTATGCCACGCTCGCTGGGGTGACAGTGGGGATAATGTGTCATCCTTGGCTTTATGCCGAGGATCCATCGGACACACCGCGCCCAAGGGTGACATGGGACAAGCCCTCCGCGCCCAAGGGTGACATGGGAAGGACAAGCCCAAGGGTGACATGGGTAGACAAGCACGCGAATGAAGTTATGTGCTATACTATAGGTATGAGTGCAAAAGATGGTGTAAAACTTGAGTCTAGGTTCAAGTTGGGGACGTTTGCATCGATGATTCTACTGGCCGCAGTTGCTGGGGTTGTTGCTGGTGCGACGCTTTTGCCACTTGCGTATGGGCTCAACCAGTTCAAAGATGTGGCAGACAACGCATTTAATGACATTGAGACTGACCAGTATAATAACAGCCTTTCGACCGAGACTATTATGTATGCCGCGGACGGGACGACTGAGATTGCCAAGTTTTACGCCCAGGACCGTATAGTGGTGCCACTCGACAAAATATCGAAGAACTTGCAGAATGCCGTGATTGCACGCGAGGACAAGCGATTTTATGAACATGATGGAATTGACGCGATGGGGA
>JAISRT010000012.1 GCA_031273495.1 Candidatus Ancillula kalotermitis
GCCCCAAAAATGGGGACCCCGACCCCCGGCAATCTAATTTAAGGGGGACCTCCCCCTAACACCCCCTGGGACGGGTGCGCAATTCTCGATTTACTGTGGAGATGGGGGGAATTGCACCCCCGTCCAGTGCTGTGGCCCTAAGCCTTCTACGTGTGTAGTTCAGGAAAAGGTTTTCGGCCTCTAGGAACTTACTGAACATGTCCTAGACCGACCTAGATCGTTAAAATGTTTCTCGGCACCCACGAACATGGTACTTTGATGAGCTCTTTGAAAATAACAAGCACCGCCTCCTAGGAGCAAGAAGACGAAGCCCGGTCTTATGCAGCTAGTGCAAGACGAGATGTATTTGCGTTAGCATTTACGTTTTTGAGTGACGGATTACAAGGTCACACTCGTACTCGACACGCTTCTCTTAGAACATCAACAACACTGTCGAAACTGATCATCCCCATATTTAGTTATATCACAAGTATAGCACATTATTTCTTGAGGTGGTAGCTTGACGTGCTGACCACGATGTTTTCGCTACTAGACAGCCCAATCTTGATCTTCATCGCGGTCTGATTGTGCAGTAAACGCTCCCAAGGATGCTTCGGCACAAACTGAGAAATCACTACAGTAGTAGCATATTCGCGCTTCTTCGCTTCGCGTGCAATCTTCCTGATATAGTTAACAACGGGCTCAGTGACCGAACGATCGGGGCTTAAAATCGTTCTGAAGTCAATGTCTGGAAAGTGCTTATGAAACTCCTCATGAATCTCAACATCTTTTTCAGGCGACTTTCCAGTGTCCACATGAACCGCTATAATCTCATCATTCTCGTTATGCGCAATAGAACGCGCGTAGTCAATCGCACCAAGATCTGACACTGTAACATGCCCCACTAGAACTACCACCTGATTGCCCTTATATGCCCCGTGCTTTTTCTTCGGCGTCAAACGAAGCTGCCTGGCAATCTCATCGTAATGCTTTTTTATCCGCGTGAACATGTACAGAATCGCTGGCATAATAAAGAAGAACGGCCAAACATCCTCAATGCGGAAAGCGAATAGAATCAACACAATTGCAAGGGAAATTAACGCGCCGACCACATTCGGAATGACCTCGGCAACTTTTTTAGTCTTCATTTTTGCCCACCGCACAATCATTCCAGTCTGGGATAGTGTGAACGGTATGAAAACACCTACGGAATACAGCGGAATCAGGCGCGAAGTGTCACCCTTGAAGAGAATTATCAACAACCAGGCACCGACCGCTAGTGTAAAAATGCCACCGGAATACCCCAGGCGGGCACCTTTGTCCTTGTAGATGTGCGGCATATACTTGTCCTTCGCGAGGTTATAGCCCAGAACGGGGAATGCGGAAAACCCAGTGTTCGCGGCGACTGCGAGAATTGCGGCAGTTGAGAACTGAAACACATAGTAGAGCACCCCAGTGCCACCTAAAACTGCTGCTGCGACCTGAGATAGCACTGTCACTTTAGGTTCTGGAGTGATGCCGTACCAGTAGTTCAAAAATGTTACACCCGAGAAGAAAAAGCCCAGAATTACCCCCATCAAGGCCAGAGTGGCACCAGCGTTCTTCGGCTTTGGCTCTTTGAAAATCGGCACTGCGTTCGAAATCGCCTCGACACCTGTCAAAGATGCTGCACCAGACGAAAATGCCCTCAAAATCAGTGCGATGGACACTGCAGGAATTGCCTGTCCTACTACCGCAGTAGCGTGAAAAGGTGCGGCACCAATCAATATCTTCACGACCCCGATAATGATGACAAACGTCATGATGAAGATGAATAGATAGACTGGCACCATGAGTGCGTTCGCTGACTCCCGGACACCTCGTAGATTAAGCAGGCACAGTATGACGATTATTATACTCGAAATCATCAACTGGTGCTCAACGAAGAATGGTATCGCGGACCCAATCGCTTCTGCACCCGCGGAAACTGACACAGCAACAGTCAACATATAGTCAATCAGTAGCGACCCACCTGCAATCAGACCCGCGTTTTTCCCAAGGTTTTCACTGCTCACTACGTACGCACCGCCGCCGTGTGGATATGCACGTATAATCTGGCGGTAACTCAGGATTAGCGCAGTCAGCAAGATTAAAACGCCGCACGCAATAGGTATTGACCACCAAATTGCCGCAGAACTGACCGCAACGAGGACCAGCACAATTTGCTCAGTACCATACGCAACTGAAGATAGTGCGTCAGAAGAGAGCATCGCAAGTGCGGAACGCTTGTCAAGTTCCCTCTCTGTGTCTTCACTATTTTTCAAAGCGCGACCAACAAAGAAGCGTCGAAGCGTCTTATAAAAGTTAAGAATCATATATGCACAAGTATACAACTTTTTGTGCGCGTTGTTAAATCGAGGGTAAACAAGTGCACCAACTTGACTATCTGATATGCTAAACTACTTGTTATGGTGTCAAGTAAGATGATGATTCGACGGCGTAGATTTTTTCTTGCCGTGGCATTGCTTGTCGTCGCGGTCTTAATGTTTTCTGTCGTCACGCTTGTTCAGTTTGCGGTCGGAGCGCTACATGCAACAGATTCTCAGTCGCATGCTGGGAAACATAAGGATGAAGAGCTCGTCTATGATGGCAGAATATGCACTGCCTCTGACCTAAAATTGGAGGCTGCTGTTGGGCAAGGTAGGTTTCAGATCGACAAAGGCGTGACTATTATGGTGAGAACTATCAACATCGGACAGTCTGCCTGCAAAATATCGACGACACCAAAACATCGCGTATTAACTGTCCAGAGCTACCCTGAAACGATATACTCGTCTGCGGGTTGCCATGTCCTCAAGGATTCTGGGCTACTGATGTCACCAGGCGACAGGGTTGAACAAGCAATTTCGTGGGGAACTAGGCGGACAGGACCTGACGGGTGTGACACAGGAGATGTTGCCCGCGCTGGTTTTTATACTGCAACAGTGGGTTTCCCTGAGCTCGGTGATGTGCTGTCGAATGAGGTGAGTTTCTACCTAGAATGATACTGCTCGCGTGCATTTTCCTGATACCGTTTCTCTCCAGCTTCGGCATCTCGCTCTACAATGTTGAAACTGGCACAACTGTGATACTAAAAGGTACGCTAATTGGCGCAGTGTTGGTCCTGATCGTGGCTATTGGTGTGCTGATTACCGCTTCGCTAGTTATGATGTACAAAACTGGGAAATTTCCGAGTCTACCTGGAGTAATCTCAGGGCGGGTCAATTCACTTGCGAACGCGTCGATCCTGGCAGGCATAGCTCTACTCGGGGTCTGGGGTGGCGCGCTTATAGGTCAGTTTTCGATCTGGAGCATCACTTTTTCGCGGTTCAACCCTGAAGTCCTGGCACTAGGCTCCGCATCGATTCTGGTCATTTCAGGTAGCGTTGCCCTCTGGATGGGGAAAATTGACCCACCCGCTGATACTCCAAAAGATGCTGTCACAACAACGTCAACAGTAGTTTGAGTGCCTGTTCCGCGGCAACTTTGCGCACCTCTTGTCGGCTAAGCATCGCGTCGTCACACAGCCGAAACTCTCGAACCACCCGCTTCGTAGGGGTCAGCGCGCAGATGTATACTAATCCCGCCTGGTCCCCGTCCGCAAACCCCGTGGTCGAAATTGCGCAATCCGAGTCAAAACTGTATATTGCACCCTTCGCCATCTCGAACGCCACTTCAGAATCAACAGCTCCTTTACTCAAGAGCAACGTGAATTCCACGCCCAGCAATTTGCGCTTCGCCTCGTTCTGATATGCCACGATTCCGCCCTTAAAATACTTCGAGCTGCCCTCGGTCTGGACTATCAAGTCTGCCACCAACCCTGCAGTCAGTGATTCCGCGACCGATAGGTTCCATTTATGCTTGAGCAGCGCGTTTCGTAGTAAAATAGTATCGTCGAGGTGATCTATGACCTCTTCTGTGGTATCATCAGTACGGATTATTACTCAAGTGTAGCACATTTTCATACCCCTGACACACGAACTGTGCTATACTACTGATAGATGCGGTATTATGTGATTCTAGTTGCTATTTCAGCGCTTGTTACCTTTTTTGCGACCTTTTTTGTGCGCAGGATTGGCACGAATTTCACGCGCAATGAGCTTCGGAGGCGTGACATCCACACAAAGCCAGTCCCACGAATTGGCGGGATTGCGATGTATTTTGGCGCGATGGCAGGTGTTGCAACATCATTATTGATACCGTTTTTCCAGACGCAGTGGTCTGATTTTCGTACATTTGCGGCGATTGGTGCAGCAGCAACACTACTATGCGTTTTTGGGGTGCTCGACGACATCTTTAACCTTGACTGGATGTTAAAACTCGCAGTTCAGATAATCTCGGCAGCAATAGTGGCAGTCAACGGGGTGCAAATCTTGTCGTTGCCGATCGGTGGACTGACAGTAGGGTCAAACCGCGCTTCGTTGGTGCTGACAATTCTCATTATAGTGGCAGTGATCAACGCAATTAATTTCATTGACGGGCTTGACGGGCTTGCGGCTGGCGTAACGTTAATTGGTGCTATCGCGTTTCTAGTCTATTCGTGGCGACTCTTGAGCGATCAATACAACTACGCCATTGGTGCGAGTCTCATCGTGTCGGTTTTGGTCGGTATTTGCATCGGATTTCTGCCGCACAACTTCTACCCTGCGAAGATTTTTATGGGTGACACTGGCTCACAGCTGCTCGGTTTCCTGCTCGCAGTTAGTGTTTTACTGGTTACAGGACGCATCGACCCGGAGAGTGCCAACACGCACGCACTGCCTGCATTCACACCGCTTTTCATACCGTTTTTAGTGCTCATTCTACCGCTTTTTGACATGGTCTTCGCGATAATTAGACGACTGATTCGCGGCAAGTCACCCTTCTCTCCAGATCGGAAACACCTTCATCATCGCATTTTGGATATCGGACACACTCACCGCGGGACAGTTTTACTGCTTTATCTCTGGGCTGCGGTTTTTGCGTTCGGAAGTTATGCGTACATTTTCTTGTCGGGCAAAACTGCTACAATTGTGCTACTTGGGATTAGTGCGGTATTATTGGTGGCAACATTTGCGCCGAAGGTGATGATTACTGACCCATTTGAACAAGATGAATAACCGCTCTGCAACGATACTCCACGTTGATATGAACGCCTTTTTTGCGAGCTGTGAGTTATTGCGACGTCCTGAACTGAAAGGGCTGCCAGTGGTTGTTGCGGAGGACATTAACAGGTCGGTCGTGTCCGCTGCATCGTATGAAGCGCGTGAGTTTGGTATTCGTTCTGCCATGCCGGTGTTTATGGCGAAAAATCTGTGCAAGGACCTTGTTCTCCTTCCAGTCGATATGCCATATTATCTAGAAGTCAGTGAGAAAGTATTCGACGTGTTCACGGACTACACTTATAAAGTCGAAAAAGTAGGCACTGACGAGGGATTTCTTGATGTTTCCTGCTCGCTCAAGGTCTATGACTCACCACGCCAAATTGCAGAACTCGTAATACAGCAAGTGAAGAAGGACATTGGTATAGACTGCTGTATCGGTATAGGGTGTTCGAAATCAGTGGCGAAGTTGGCATCTGGGCTCGCTAAGCCAGCAACGAAAAGTGGTGCGCAGACTGGTTATTATGACGGAACTGGTATCCTTGAAATTGCCCCCGAAAAGACTGAGGTGTTTCTGAGGTCACTAGATATCCGTGCACTCTACGGGGTGGGCCCGAAAACTGAAAAAGTACTACACAGTATTGGTGTGAATACTGTGACTCAACTGCTAGAAACCCCCATTTCCACGGTCCGCACCAAGTTGGGGCAAAAAATGACTGAGAAAATATACCAGATTGCGCGGGGTGAAGATGAATTTGAGGTCGAGTATCGTGAAATTGAAGCCAAATCAATCGGCAGGGAGCGCACTCTCAAAAATGACACTCGTGATGTTGACTTACTGCGAAGTTTCTTGACTAGATTTTCCGATACTGTCGCCTCCGAGCTGCGTCAAAAAGATATAGTGGCGAAAACCTTAACACTAGTGATTGCCACGGCTGATCGCGTAAGGTCAATAAAATCGAGCACGCTTGACACCCCCGTTAACTCAGGCTACCTGGTCAAACTACATGCATACGCCTTGCTGGACGATTTTATGGCTGAGGACCCCCGCAAAATCAGGCTCATCGGCATTAGTGTCTCAAACTTCATCAGCGTGTCAGAGATGAAGGACAATCAAACGCTGTTCGAATCCACATCTACGGAGTTAGAAAAGTCCAAGAAGATTGAGGTTGTCGAGCGCGTAATAGATGAACTCAGAGTAACACAAAATGCCAATATTTCAGTCGGAGCTTAACACTCTGCCGACACTATTCAGCACTATTTTGAACTAACCGCAACTGTGTTGTCGCGCTTTTCACGTATTCTAGCCTTCTTTCCACGCAGTTCACGTAGATAATAAAGTTTAGCACGACGGACACGACCACGTGACACGAACTCGATGGAGTCTATTGATGGTGAATGAACTGGGAACTTACGCTCCACGCCGACGCCGAATGATATTTTACGGATCGTGAAAGTCTCATGAACGCCTGCACCTTGACGGGCGATGACAACTCCTTGAAAAACCTGGATTCTAGAGCGGTTTCCTTCGACCACCTTAACATTTACTTTCAGGGTGTCTCCTGGACGGAAATCTGGGACATCGGTGCGCAGTGACGCTGAATCAACAAAATCTAGCTTTGTAGACATTTTTTCTCCTTTGGTTCGCTGCAGGACGAACAACAATACGTGGTATAGCCCCCTGCAGTAGGCATATATCTAGAGTATAGCAAAGATCCACAGCATTGTTAAATTGGGTGTAGACGCTAAATATTACGGCAGACCGCATAATATGCTACACCCCGACTTTGACACTTCATTTCGTTCAAAAGTATCTATATTCCCCGTAATTGCAGGGGTTTCTACCAAATTGTGCCGCTATAATCTATAGGTGCATATAATCTGCCTTCATGAACTTATTCTTAAGTTGCACAACATCACTTAGCTTGCATAGTTCTGGT
>JAISRT010000025.1 GCA_031273495.1 Candidatus Ancillula kalotermitis
AACTCTCCAGAGCCTAAAAACTCCTCGACGATTGTTTGCTTATATTCATTTGTGTAGTGCCTGTATGACATTTTGATCCTTTCCGATCAAAAAACTACGGATTTTGCACCCCACCGCCAATGGCGACGGCAAAGTGTTGCTGAAGAATATGCTATACTAGGGTGAGTAATGGACTTTTGGGTTGACCTTGCAATTGTATTCATCCTGACGCTGGTTTCAGGTGTGTTTGTCGCTGCCGAATTTGCTTTGATGCAACTGCGTGAGTCCCAGTTGAGCATTTTAGAAGAGAAGTCGAAGCGTGGCAGAATTGTCGCGAAGGTGGCTCGTGACCCTAACGTTTTCCTCTCCGCGACCCAAATCGGCGTTACGTTTGTCGGATTCTTCAGTGCGTCGTTCGGTGCAGACCGACTTAAACCGTATATTGAGCCACTTTTCGTTCAGGTTGGGCTTCCCGGCGCCGTGGCTTCAACGGTTTCGCTAGTCGTGCTGATTATTTTTATCTCGTATTTTTCACTAGTGTTTGGTGAATTAATCCCCAAGAAGATTGCGATACAGAATTCACTTATCGTTTCCGAGCACATTGCGCCGCCAGTTGACAAGTTCGCTCTGATAATGAAGCCCTTGATTTGGCTACTTTCGGCTTCGGCTGACGGCGTGTATCGTTTGTTCGGCGGTAATCCCAAAAAAGGCAGTGAGGAGATTTCGGAAGAAGAGTTGCACCAAATTGTGGAGAACCACGAGGCGTTGGATGACTCGGAGCGGGAGATTATGTCGAGCGTTATGGAGGCGGCAGACCGCTCAATTTCGGAGGTGATGCGCCCGCGGAGTTCGGTGGAGTTCATTGACTCAGAGATGACGCTTGCCGACGCGGAAAAGTTTGTTCACGAGCGGCAGTATTCAAGGTTTCCAGTGATTGGTGAGGATTTTGACGATGTTGTAGGGTTTGTGCATGTCCGTGACATTTTCGACGCCAAGGACAAAAAGACCACCAAAGTGAGTGACGTCGTGCGGCAGATTTTGAAGTTTCCTGGGACAAACAGGTTGTTTAGCTCAATGAAGCAGATGAGGCGCCGTGGTATCCATATCGCGATTGTGCTTGACGAATACGGTGGGACAGATGGCATTTGCACGCTTGAGGACATAATTGAGGAGATGATTGGTGACATTCATGATGAGTATGACCTGCACGAAAACCCCGAAGTCCGCACTTTCAAGGATGGGTCATTCTCAGTAGACGGTGAGATTTCGCTCTCCGATTTCGAGGACGAGACGGGGATACATCTTGACGAGGGCCCGTATGAAACCGTGGCAGGGTTTATTCTCGCGAAGCTGGGCAAAATCGCTTCAATGGGGGATTCTGTCGAAGTGTTACAGGAAGTCGGTGACTCTGACCAGAAAAGTGTCCAAAAGTGGCTCCTGAACGTGACGAAGATTGAGAAAATGCGAATTCTGCGCGTTAAAGTGAAGCGTATGTAGGTCAAACCGCTTGCGAGTTTGGCAAATAAGCGGGAGGAGAGCTCGAGAGGAGAGCGCAGCGGTTCTTCCTCTCGAAGTTAAATTTGGTATGAATAGCACTTACTGAATTTGTCAGGGTGGCTTCGCCGCCCTGCGAATGAAGTTAGTGCTATACTAGTGTTATGAGTAGACTTGACGATGTGATCAGCCTCGCGAAGCGGCGTGGTTTCGTGTTCCCTTGCGGCGAAATATACGGCGGAACGCGGTCAGCTTGGGATTACGGTCCGCTAGGTGTCGAGCTGAAAGAGAACATCAAGAAGCAGTGGTGGCGGTTTATGGTGACGAGCCGGGACAATGTTGTTGGGCTTGACTCCTCAGTCATACTGCCGAAAGAGGTGTGGGTTGCGTCGGGCCATGTCGGTGTGTTTAACGACCCCTTGACAGAGTGTTTAAGCTGCCATAAGCGTCAACGTGCCGACCACTTGTTGGAGGCCTACGAAGAAAAGCACAAGAAAATGCCCGCTGGTGAGTCTGAAGCGGAGCAACTTGAGAGCGTTAACTGTCCATTCTGTGGCGCAAAAGGTGTAGACAAGAACGGAAAGTCGAACTGGACGGTGCCCCGTGACTTCAATATGATGCTGAAAACGTATCTGGGACCGATTGAAGACGAGTCAGGGTTGCACTATCTTCGGCCCGAAACCGCTCAGGGCATCTTCGTCAACTTCTTGAGCGTTATGAATTCCAGTAGAATTAAGCCACCGTTTGGTATCGCGCAGATAGGTAAGTCGTTCCGCAATGAGATTACACCAGGCAACTTTATCTTCCGCACGCGTGAGTTTGAGCAGATGGAGATGGAGTTTTTTGTGAAGCCTGGTGAAGATGAAGAGTTTCATGAGTACTGGCTGGAGCAACGGAAGAAGTGGTATGTCAACCTCGGTATACATGAAGAGAATCTACGCTTCTATGAGCACCCGCAGGAAAAACTGAGCCACTATTCGAAGCGCACCGTTGACATCGAGTACAAGTTTGAGTTCACGGGGTCGGAGTGGGGAGAACTTGAAGGAATCGCAAACCGCACCGATTTTGACTTGAAGACCCATTCTGAGCACTCTGGGAAGGACCTCAAGTTTAAGCAGCCGGAGCTCAAGGACCAAGACGGCAACGTTATCAAGGAGATGGAGGAGTACACGCCTTATGTTATAGAGCCTGCCGCAGGGTTGACGCGCTCGTTGATGGCATTTCTTGTAGATGCATTTGATGTAGACGAGGCGCCCAATGCGAAAGGTGGCGTTGACAAGCGGACTGTTCTTCGCCTTGACCCGCGACTTTCACCGTTCAAAGCCGCAGTGTTGCCGTTGAGTCGGTCTGAAGATCTTAGCCCGAAGGCACGTGAAATTGCAGGGGATTTGCGCCAGTTCTGGAATGTTGACTATGACGACGCTGGTGCGATTGGAAGGAGATACCGCCGCCAGGACGAGATTGGGACGCCATTTTGCATAACCTTCGACTTCGATTCACTTGAAGACAACTCGGTCACCGTGCGCGAGCGGGACTCTATGGAGCAGGTGCGCATTCCGATTACTGAACTACACAAGTGGCTCGCAGAAAGACTACTGGGATGCTAGTCGGCTAAAAATTCTAATCACCAACGCGGAACCACGAGCCACACCCAACACTGCCCCTCAAGTCGGAATTTTTTTTACTACACCATTAAGGGGCCACTACACCATTAAGGGGCCACGGCCCCCCGCCACCCGTGGCCAGTGTAGCGCAGAGTGGTGTCATCAAGGTGTCAAGTGTGTGCCGTGGTTAATAAGTGCCAGTTTTATGTTTAGGTGGCGTTTCCGAAAAAAAGTTACTCCATTAAAAGGCGCCAAAAAAAATGTTACTCAGTTAAGGGGCCACGGCCCCCCGCCACCCGTGGCCAGTGTAGCGCAATGTGGTGACAAAATGATGCCTAACGCACGCCGTGGTTAATAAGTGCCAGTTTTATGTTTAGGCGCTGGGGCTATGGAGACGATAGCACGCCAATTTGACACACAGATGTGCTACACTAGTGATGAAAAGGAGATACTATGCGTAAATTAGGTCCATGGGAAGTGTTTGAACTAGGTCTGGGTGCGATGCCACTCTCGATTGAGGAGCGTCCAGAGCGAGAAAAGGCAATAGAGGTGATTCACCACGCACTGGATTCTGGTATCAACCACATCGACACTGCGTTCGCTTACTACCTTGCAGGCGGAACTGCGGAAAACGGTGAGGAGCAGCATAACGAGAAACTGATTGCCGAGGCACTGAGAACCTATACTGGTGACAAATCTAGCGTGACAGTTGCATCAAAAGTCGGTCATTTCAGGTATTTTGACCACACTGGGAAGGCTATGTGGGGACAGCAGGGATGTTCACGTTATATTCTAGACACTGCGCAGAAGTCGCGTGACGCACTTGGTGTTGATGCAATAGACCTGTATTATTACCATCGCCCTGACCTTAACGTCGCCTATGAAGAGTCAATTGGTGCGTTGAACAAACTGCTCGAAGATGGTGTCATTAAGTTCGCGGGGGTTTCTAACGCATCGGTCAAGCAAATCGAGTACGCAAAGTCGGTGCTCGGTGAGAAGTTAATCGCAGTGCAGAATCAGTTTTCCCCAGCATATACCTCGACTCTAGATACTCTGGAGTATTGCCGTGAGGTGGGACTGACCTTCCTGCCATGGAGTCCTCTCGGTGGCTTCAGGAACCCGGATCTTCTGGTCAAAGATGGCGTGTTCGAGGAAGTTGCAAAACGGTATGGCGTTTCTAAGCAGCAAGTGATTCTCGCATGGGAACTCAGCAAGGGGGAGCATGTCATACCAATTCCTGGCTTCCGACGGTTCGAAACTATGGACGACTCTATTAAGGCGGTCGAGCTGAATCTTACCGAGGACGACCTAAAAATCTTGGGCTAATTCAACAACTGGCACTATTTGTGCTACACTAGACTTACCCAAATAGGAAGGGGACTGATGTCCGAAGAAAATGAACAAGGGTTTGACGCTCTTGGATTGAATGATGTAATTAAAAAAGCGTGCAAGAAGTTAGGGTTTGACGCACCGACAGAGATTCAGAAGCTCGCGATTCCAGTGCTGCTTTCGGGGCGTGATGTGACTGGAATTGCGCAGACTGGAACTGGAAAAACTGCCGCCTTTGCACTGCCGATGTTGAACAATCTGCTTGATCTCATCGGGAAGGAGCGGTATGGCAAGACGTTCGGACTGATACTTTGCCCTACGCGTGAGCTCGCGATTCAGAGTGCTAATGCCATTGGAACCTACGCCGCCGCGTCGAATATGCACAGTGTCGAAATACTACCAGTCTACGGAGGGGCACCGATTACTACGCAGATGAAGGCCATCAAGCATGGTGTTGACATTATCGTAGCGACCCCTGGACGCCTCATCGACTTGATAGACCGCAGGGCAGTAGATTTAAGCACCACGCAGTTTGTTGTCCTTGACGAAGCGGATGAAATGTTGAAAATGGGGTTCACCGAGGACGTTGACAAAATACTGAGCATGGCGAACCCTGGAAGTTCTCAGAAGGCGTTATTCTCTGCTACGATGCCCAAAGCGATTGAGAAAATCTGCGAGAAGCACCAGAACAACCCACAACGTATTCAAGCACAAAAAGTGTCGTCGACCGCGCTAACTATTGAGCAGAAATATGCAGTGGTTCCGTTTCCCAAGAAGACTGAGGCAACGCGCAGGTTAATTCTCGCGAGCAATGCCAAGGCAGTCGTCGTTTTCGTTAAAACAAGGAGCACGGCAACTAGCGTTTCAGAGGACTTAACGAACATCGGCATACCGAGCGTCGTGATTTCTGGTGATGTTGCCCAAAAAGAGCGTGAACGAATAGTCGAGGGTATGCGCAAGGGGAAGATTAGAGTGCTAATTGCTACTGACGTTGCTGCTCGTGGGCTTGACATTCCGCAGATTGAGCTTGTGGTCAACTACGACCTGCCGATGGAAAATGAGTCGTATGTCCACCGCATCGGGCGAACTGGGCGTGCTGGACGTGAAGGCGTCGCGGTGAGCTTGATTAACCCGCGTGAAGGTAACAAGTTGAAGAGCATTGAGAAGTTAATCGGGCAGGACATCCAGGAAATGCAGATTCCAACGCTCTCTGAGATTTCGAAGGCGCAGGCGGTGACTTTCTTGAAAGGTGCGGCACTAAGATTGAAGGTGGGCAAACTTGACAATTACGAAAAGCCAGTAGTTAAGGCGCTGCAAGGGCTTGAAAGTGAAACCGAGTTGATTAACTACGTCTCTGCGTTAGTGGCGCTCGCAGTTCACGATAAGGGTGAGGCGGAAGAGGATAATGTTAAGTTTGGTGAGAAGTTTCAGGCAGGGCAGAACGATAAAGGTGACAGGTTTCGTAAGGGTAGAAACGATAAATGGGGCTCTAGAGGCGACCGAAATCGGAAACCTTCTGCGTCAAAATTCGCCGACAACCGCGGAAGACGTAAATCAAGTAGAAGGGAAGACGAGCAACAAGGATCATTCTCTTCAGGTAAGCGCTTTCAATCGGGCCGAACTGCTGGCAAAAAGAAGAAACCGCCTCGGAGATAGCAGTTTTTCTACGTTTAAGATAACTCTTCGAAGCGCGTTTGTCAACCTCAAAAAAGAATGTCCACAGCGCTAATACAAGGTCTTTCGTTAAGTATTGCTGCAGGAGTGCGTGGTCGACAATCTTCTCATTGATCAGTGATGAAACCCTGTGCCGAATGCGCAACAAGTCTTCGGGGTCCTCAAACTTCACATTATGAGTTAACGAGTCTGGCTGCTGAGTGTAGTAGGTCAAGCAGTCTGGTATAACCGCGACCGACCGGATCCGCCAGCCGATGTTGTAATTCGTCAGTATGTCCTCAATCTTCTCGTTTGAGAGCGTCCAGTCGATACCGTCAAACAAAGACTTGCGGTAAAGATGCTCGTGGCACACTGTTGACCAAGGGATTTTTGCGAAGTTATCGCCGTAGATTGCACTCCGAATTGCCGTGGCATCATGAGTTTCAATTAGTGCGTCCGTCAAAGGTTTCTGTTCGTGCCGCTCTTCGGAACCGTTGCTGTAGACAAAAATTGTCCCGCACTCAACCACGTCGTAGTCACCTTTTCGTTGCGCGTTAACCATCTTTTCGATATACTCACTCTTCATCAGGTCATCCACGTCATGTGAAATAATGAACTCTCCGCTCGCGTTCGCAATTCCATCACGCCTAGCATAGTTTAGCCCTTCGTTCTGTTTGTTCACTACTTTTACACGCTTATCGGTCATAGCATAGTTCTCCGCTAGTTCACGTGTTTTGTCAGTTGAGCCATCATTGACGATCACGATTTCTAGGTTTGTGTAGGTCTGCTTGAGAATGTTGTCAATGCACCTGTTGAGAAACTTTTCGCCATTATACACACTAATGCAGACTGAAACAAGCGGATCACGACTCATAGAGTTATTGTAGCACAGTTTGCTATAATAGTGATATTGCCTTCGTAGCTCAGTGGTAGAGCACTTCCTCGGTAAGGAAGGGGTCACGAGTTCAAGTCTCGTCGAGGGCTCCGTATCGTAACGCGTAACGCTGCATACCGCACAGCGTATGGTCGTGACCCCTTCCTAAGGAAGGCCAAATTGCGGGGAGACCCCGCACCCCCGGA
>JAISRT010000052.1 GCA_031273495.1 Candidatus Ancillula kalotermitis
CTTGTCCCGAGAATCTCGCTAATCGCTCGATTTTCTGCGTTTGTCGCCAAAAATATACAACAAGTTGTCCATTGTGGCTCGTAAACTTGAAAATCCACAATGGCGCAGTGTGCACTGGATCCTCGGCATAAAGCCAAGGGTGACAATAACCATAAAGCCAAGGGTGACAATAACCATAAAGCCAAGGGTGACAATAATGCAAAGCCAAGGGTGACAGTAGGGGGCGAAGTGTGTCCGAGGGATGAACTTTACCCCCCGACTCCATTCTTGCACTTTTCGCAGTCGGGTGAAGACTCACCATGGGTCAGTGTAGTCGCGTCAATCAAGTCATACCAAGTGTCGACATGCCAGGACGCCCCAGTTGATGAAACTGCGTGTATTCTGAAGTAATACTTGGTGTCGGGTGCTAACCCTTTGACCATTTGCATCTGGTCACCATTCTGCGACGCCTTGATGCTACCTAGAGTTGCACACTGCCCAGTGCCCGCAGTCTTACCAACTTCACTGAGCTTAGCGTCTTCAAATGTGTCAGCGTCCCCTGGAGCAGACCCACCCGCGAGGCAAGATGCGTCCGTGGAATACCACACCTCGTAGTTTAACAAGCGCTCAGCGTTCTTCGGGTGGTAGGTGAAGTCAACGTCCTCCTCATAGTTAGGCGTGGGTCGGCGGTATTCAACTTTAACTGATGAGTCCGTCCATGGGTTAGCGCTCGAGGTTTTGTCAGTCATATTTACTGGCGTTAGGTCGTCGTTCAGCTCCTGAATAAGTGAAATTCGTGCATACCCACTGCCCCAATTGCCCTTAGTGAACGGATCATGGCTGAGAGGACTGTAGATTGGCATAGAGCTAGAAACACGAGACCCACCTAGACTCACTGCGTCCTCGAAAATTGCCTGCCTGCCACTTAAAGTGTATGGTGAATAACTCTTCGTCACGTCATTATTCGCCGCCGCTTGTGTTGAAACTGGAGTAGAAGACTCAGTAGACGTGACAGCAACGGCACCTTTTAGCCCTGAAACGTAGCCCGACCCACCAGAAGCACCTGGACCACTTGGTCTTGCACCGCCCCACCAACCTCCGCCTCCAGAACCTTGGTCGGAACCAGAATTATCAGGGATTCCAATTCCAAATGAGTAACCTGAAGTTTGAGTAGTGCATCCTTCAGTTGCTACAGCTGCCTTATTTGTTACTTTGCATCCACCATTCAGACCACCACCGTGCCCCCCATAGCCGTCATTAGCAGAATAATCATCAGGTCCGCCTCCGCCGCCTGCAACTAAAATTCTACTCCTTAACCCGTCTGCTGAGTCCCAATCTCCAGGAACTGTCCGAAAATCTGTGGCGCCTCCACCTTGTCCCGGATTATGTGAAACAGACGTTAGCGCACCGCCACCACCCCAAGTCGTCGGCCACCAATTAGTGAGAAGATTAGCCTTAGCAGTGCCATTAAGTGGGTCGGCATATCCTCTCCCCGCTTGCCCGACACTCACATACACTTTGTCCCCCTTCTTGATGTAGATTTTACCAGAGCTGTAGCCCCCAGTCCCTCCGATTGAAAGAGCATCTGCAGTTTCCCACTGATTTGAACGGCTTCCCCCTGCGCCCCAAGCCTCTAGTTGATATATACCAGAAAATGGCGCTTCGAACTCTTGCACAGACTTGTCAGCAGGCTCCGGAGTGTTAGAGTAGAATTGATAGTCCCACTGGTAATTCCGGTCTCGCTGCACTAGTGTAATAGACGCCTTGCCATTTCCGCTGTTACTTCCTGCAGTAGTCGTCGCAGTCACCCCATTTCTGCTGATCACGCCGCCGATATACCCTGACCCGCCAGCTCCACCGACAGCACAACCTGTAGTTTCATTGTCTGACGTATCTTTATTTGTCCGTCCTCCCCACCAGCCTCCGCCTCCGCCTCCATTTCCTTCATCCCCGCCTGAACTCCAACCAGAAGTTGTTCCATTTGGTTCCGCCTGACCAGGCATATAACCATTGGTTGCATCACCACCAGATATACGACCGCCTATTTGCTGTCCAGCGGTAGGTATAGTAGCGCCACAAGCAGTAGTAGGGACAGCACCGCTAGTGCCGCCTCCGTTTCCTCCGAGTCCAGTATGTCCAGACTTACCTCCACCCCCGCCTGCAACAATAAATCTCGGGTCTCCAGATTCGCCAGTTAATCCTTTGAATGGGTCGCTCGCATCATAAGTGAACCTAAAATCGGTGGCTCCTCCACCTCCACCTCCGTTTGATGCAGCCGCTCTTCCGGCTACTTGGCCTGTTCCTCCGCCATTCCAGCCTCCTTGTGGTATTGTTGATGCTACGCTAACATTAGCACCTTGTCCACCGACGTATGCATAAATCTTTTGGCCTTTTGTCATATAGCGAACTCCAGTGGAATATCCTCCATAACCGTTTGTGTTTGTGGCAGAACCTCCAGAACCACCCCAGACTTCGAACTTATACCATCCGTTTTCTGGTGCAACCCATTCTTGCGGAGTGCCTGTGTAGGTAAAACTTGTTGTTGAAGTGAGCGGATTGACCCAGTCAGGGTTCCAAACCGTCGCAAATGCAACACCTGTGCTCAAAAACAACACAAGCGCAACAACTGCACCAACAATCGCCTTCTTTTTTCTAGAGTCACCGTTTGAGATCATGCTACCACCTCTTTCATTAAGGACGCAATCTCCCTGATGAAGTGTTTATGAGAGAGAGAGAGAGAGAGAGAGAGAGTTAGCCATTTTTCCATATCCTTTCTTCAAAAATCTTGTCGCGCAACAACAAACCCAGCGCTTCGTAAACCTGATTAAGTGTTTTTCCGTTGTTGAATAGCACCTTTTTGACCTGATTCAAGTCTTGATTCTGCATAAACTCTTCAACGCTTTGCACTGCATTCACTTGGACGTCATAATCTGTAGTTGCGCCAAGCTCGAAAACACGGTGCGACAAACTAGTGTAGTTCTCTGAGACGACTTTTGCACCGTCAATTTCATCGATTAGTTCAACCGCTGCTGGTGTTAGTTGTAGTGGGCTGTTTCCGAACGCCATCTGTTTCCCCATAAGCATGGCTACCTGATTCGCTAGGTTGTTCACGCTGTTATTCAACTCTCTAAGAGCGACTTTTAGTTCAAGCACATCTTTCTCGATGCCGTCAACGCGCCCTTCCAGTTTGCCTAACCTAGACCCGAAATTTACCCCAAAATAGAAGAACCCACCGACCATCGTTATAAACAATGCGCCGATAGAAATCAATTCTGGACTAATTGTCACGGTCACCTCCTACATCACTAGTTGACATCAATATCACTAGTATAGCACTGACCCACCACTCGTGCTACAATATGAGAATAAGTAGTGTCATCATCATCGGAACTGGTTTAGCCGGCAGTCAAGTTGCCGCGCAGTTAATCTCGTTGTCGAAAGTCAAAGGTGTTGGGGTCGATAAAATAACCATGATATCCAAGGGTAGCATGCAGGACTGTAACTCTGACCTTGCGCAAGGTGGCGTTGCTGTCGCGCTCAACGAACCAGACGCGGACTCCCATTTTTCGGACACACTGACCGCTGGGAATAGTCTTTCAGACCAAAAGACAACGCGCATTCTAGTAGACGAAGGTGTAGAAGTCGTAAAAGATATGATAGAACAGGGGCTCGAAGTTGACCGTGACTCGCAGGGCAAAATTGAACTGGGGCTTGAGGGTGCCCACTCCAAAAAGCGAATACTCCACCTCGGCGGCGACCAGAGCGGACACATTATGCTACAATTTGTGCAACAGCAGTCTAGAGGGCAAGTCACAGTCCTCGAGAATAGTTTCGTGAGCGAGATACTTGTAGACGGAAATCAAGCCTACGGAGTGCGTATTCTCGATGAAACTGACCAGGAGTCAATACTAATGGCAGACTTCATAATCCTGGCGTCAGGTGGGTGTGGGCAGCTCTACACTCCCAATGCCAATAGTCTGATGATTTCTGGGGACGGTTTCGCGGTCGCAAAGCGCGCTGGTGCAATGTTGGAGCGTATGAGTTTCGTGCAGTTCCACCCCACGCTGCTCAATCTAGCTCAAAATGACCCGAAGTGCTTGGTTTCTGAGGCTATCCGTGGTGAAGGTGGCGTTCTAGTGAATTCGAATGGCGTTGAATATATGAATGGCGTGCACCCCCTGAAGTCACTTGCACCCCGAGATGTGGTTGCGCGCGAGAACTTCAAGCAAATCGCATCTGGGCGTAGCATCTACCTCGATGTGTCGAATGTTGAAGGGTTCAAGACACGTTTCCCGAGCATCAACTCTACGCTTGAGAAGCTGCACTTTGACGTCGACATCAACAAACTAATTCCTGTAATACCTGGTGCACATTTCTTCATCGGAGGTGTCGCGACCGACGAGTGGGGGAAGACGAGCGTTAATAAGCTCTACGCTTGTGGGGAGGTGGCATCGACTCGCGTGCATGGTTCAAATCGTCTGGCATCAAACTCACTATTGGAGTGCCTCGTCTTCGGAAAGCGCGTTGCACTAGACATACTTACCGCGCTGGCGTCAGCTCCAGAAGCGAAGTCGCGGTCTACCTCATTAGTTCTAACTGCTCAACGCAATGAAGTTCTCCGACCAGCGCCGCGCCAGAGTAGTGCTGATGTTGCAGGGCTAAACTTACCAGAGTTACATGAACTACAGGTCAGGGCGTTCGACTCGATAGGCATAATTCGCGAACGGGAGCGTGTCCTTGAGTTTGTGAAGTGGTTGGCGCAGTATTCCCGAAATCAAATCGTGCGAAACCGTGACGCAATGCAGCTTGAAAATATGGTCGAGTTAGCGCTCTTGATTAGCGCGGATTTTCTGAAATAGTGCTATAACCCGACTTTGACACTTCATTTCGTTCAAAAGTATCTATATCCCCCGTAATTGCAGGGGTTTCTACCAAATTGTGCCGCTATAATCTATAGGTGCATATAATCTGCCTTCATGAACTT
>JAISRT010000003.1 GCA_031273495.1 Candidatus Ancillula kalotermitis
GGGACGTCAAGCCCAAGAATGACAGTAGGGGGTAATGTGTCATCTTTGGCTTTATGCCGAAGATCTACGCTAATCGCTCAGTTGGGTGTTGCGCTAATGACTAGAACGTAACTAAGGTGCTATACTAAGTGCATGAACCTTGAGAAGTTACGCGACGCAGTGTTGAAGTGCATGGAAAAGTTGCACTCTGGTGTTGTATTTGGGCACGATGACATTATACTAGAGCGCCCGAAGAGTCGTGAGCACGGCGACTGGTCCACAAACGTTGCGATGAAGTTTGCCAAAAAACTCGGCTACTCCAACCCAAGGGAGTTAGCATCAATGCTGGTGAAAGAACTAGAAAGTCTGCGAGAGGTTCAGAAGGTTGAGATAGCAGGGCCGGGGTTCATCAACATCAGTTTGGACACTGCGGCGGCGGCAAGTATTGTGAAGGACATTTTAGCAGAAGGTGAAGACTACGGGAGGAACAACTCAATTCCCGAGCGCATTAACCTCGAGTTCGTGTCGGCAAACCCTACAGGACCCCTGCATATCGGTGGTGTTCGTTGGGCCGCTGTCGGTGATAGTCTAGCGCGTATTCTGGAGTTCTCGGGCAGTAAGGTGACGAAAGAGTATTACTTTAACGACCACGGCACGCAGATTGACCGGTTCGCTAAGTCACTTTTCGCTGCAGCAAACCATGAGCCGACGCCAGAAGATGGCTACGCAGGGAGCTATATCTCGGAGATTGCCAGTAGGATTGTTGAAAAACTCGGGAAGAGCGCGACGCTTGATGATTTCCGTAGTGCGGGTGTTGAAATAATGTTCCCCGCGATTAAACAGAGCCTGAAGGATTTCGGAGTTGAGTTCGATGTCTTTTTTCACGAGCAATCACTCTACGACGAGGGTAAGGTTAACGCGGCGATTGAGAAACTGCGAGCGCGAGGTGCGATTTACGAGGAAAACGGTGCGACTTGGGTGAGGACGACTGATTTCGGGGACGACAAGGACCGCGTAGTTATTAAGTCAAACGGCGAGGAGGCGTATTTTGCGGCAGATATAGCCTACTACCTCGACAAGCGGGCACGGTGCGACAAGGCGATTTATATGCTCGGTGCGGACCATGGAGGCTACGTCGGCAGGCTTTATGCGGTGGCACGCGCATTTGGGGACAGTCACCCTGAAAATATTGAAGTGCTACTCGGTCAGCTCGTGAACCTGAAGCAGGGCGGCGAGCCGGTGAGAATGAGTAAACGTGCTGGAAATATCATTACTATTGACGATTTAGTTGATGTGGTTGGTGTTGATGCTGCCCGATACTCCCTGACGCGCTCCTCGACTGACTCAACGCTTGAACTTGACCTTGACCTGCTCTCGTCGAACAAAATGGACAACCCTGTGTTCTACGTTCAGTATGCGTTCGCCCGCACCCAGAATGTGCTTCGGCATTTTGAAGTCGCAGGGTTTAGCGTTGAAAATACTGCTGATTTGGGGCAACTCACCGCACCCGAAGAGGAGCAACTGCTCGCGACGCTCACCCAATACCCCGCAGTGATCCAGAAGAGTGCCACGCTCCTCGAACCACACCGCGTGTGCAGGTATTTGGAGGAGTTAGCGTCTAGTTATCACAGTTGGTATGCGAAGTGCCGCGTCGTTGGCGATGGGATTTCACCTGAGCTTAGTGCCGCCCGCATCCAGTTAAATCTAGCAGCCGCACAAGTGTTGAAGAATGGGCTGAAACTCGTTGGGGTGAGTGCTCCGGAGAAGATGTAGATGACAACAGCGGTATTTCCAGGCACTTTTGACCCTTTCACAGTGGGGCATTTAGAGATTTTGAAGACCACCTGCAAACTGTTTGACGAGGTGCACGTGCTTATCGGGAAGAATTTACAGAAGGACTCACTGTTTAGCGCGGAGAAACGGGAGGAGATGGTGCGCGTGGTTGCAGATGTGAACAATCTTAAAGTGCAAGTCAGTTTGTTCGACGGGTTAATCACGCAGTATTGTAACAGCCACTCAATAGATGCGATAGTGAAGGGCGTGCGCAACTTTACGGATTTTGAATACGAGAACTCGCAGGCATTTTTCAACTCGAAGCTCGGCAAAGTGCCTACAGTCTTGATACCTACATCGCCTGAAATTGAATACGTTTCGTCTACCAGTGTGCGCCAACTCATCAATTTCAACGCTGATGTGAGTGAATATGTGCCAGAGTGCATACTAGCCTACGTCACGGAGGGGTCAAATGGCTAACACTAGTTCCTTTAACATCGCTAATTTGCTCAAGAACCTTAACGAGACAAACGAAATACACTCGACTTTTAGACTTGAGGATGCCCTAGACTTGAGTGTTGTTGGCGTTGCGGAGTCAACTGAAGTAGACTTGTCGGGAACTTTAACATCTATTACTGGTGGGATAGCGCTTTCGGGAAATGTATCGACACGGCTATGGCAGATTTGCTCGTCGTGTGGCAAGAAAACTGAAGTACCGTTCAAGTCCCAGGTGAGTGAGTTTTTTTCTACTGGTGTTGATGATGACGAAGATTTTGAAGAGGACTATCGGATTGAGGGCGACGAGATTGACTTTGCGCCAGTGGTTCGCGATTATATTGCCGCGTCCGTAGAGTTTTCACCAAGATGTCCTGAGTGCGCAGTGTCAGGTTTCAATACGCAGACATTTCGTGACCCTGATGACGATGGCATTGACCCACGCCTGGCAAAACTGAAGGATTTCCTGAAGTGACTCGGAGGTGTGGAGTTGTCGGCAGCCCAATCATGCACAGCAAGTCGCCAGAAATTCATAACACCGCATATCGGCTACTTGGAATCAAGGATGTGGAATACACACGACACGAAGTCACACCCGCGGAGCTTTCAAAGTTTATCAGCAAGGTTAAGGCAGACGGCTCTTGGGTGGGTTTTTCTGTCACGATGCCCCTCAAGAGCGAGATTTTTCAGTATTGCGACACTCACGACGACATCGCACTGAGCACCGATGCAATTAACACTGTGTCGATTGACGGAAACGGTGTTCTTCACGGATTTAATACTGACGTCTATGGGATTGAGCAGGCGCTACTCAGTCAGAAGTCAGCGCCTCTCCCCCACTCTAGTGTAATTCTCGGTTCAGGTGCAACCGCACGGAGCGCACTCTACGCCTTAACAAATCTTGGTGCCAAGCAAATACTCGTGGTCTCAAGGCGACGCCCAGTGTGGATTGACCAGCCTGCAACTCTGCGCCCGTCAGATCAAGGTGCGCAGTGCCCTGTGGTTAAATGGGTTGCACTCGACGACTTCATCACGAAAATGGACAACTGTGCGGAACTGCTTGGCGAAATACCGACCACAATAGTTTCCACGCTGCCCTGGGACCCCGCCTCGACGTGGCTACCTCGACTAGCGAAGGAACTGCCTTGGTTCACATCAACTAGACTTTTAGAGTGTGCATTCCCTAAGGTGTTGCCGAATTCTATAGATGGGTCTGTTATGCTGGTGCATCAAGCAGTGAAACAACTCGAAATCTGGTTCGCAAACGAAAGCCAGCCTAGCGCATTTTCGCGTATAGGTGAAGAACTAATCGACTTGCTAAACTAGATGCGACCTCACTTTCCACTGAAACGCCTCAAGATTACCTAGTGCGTCCTGCAAAATGTTGGAGCTCACGAGATCGGCGTCATCAAGCTTTTCAATCGCAGTGCGTAGTATTTCGTTAACTGCAGTATATTGCGCGTCTACCGCCTTCAGGTGCTCAATAGTGTTAGCGCGTCCTTTTAGTGGGTATTCCGGCAGAAGTTGAGATGCAGATTTCTGGGTCTGAGTGCTTAATCCGTTCGGGGCACCACCAAGTGCAGCAATCCTCTCGGCAATCTCGTCAACTGCGTCGCGTACACTGTCAATTTCTGGGTCTAACAACTCGTGGACCGCAATAAAGTTCTGTCCAGTCACGTTCCAGTGGGCATGTTTCAACGTCAGCGCCAAATCGTTCAAAATGTCAAGTGCCTTTTGTAGATTCTCAACCGCAACATCAGTCTTCGCCTCGTCAAGCGTAGGAACCAAGAATGCATACTTACTCATAGTGACCTCCTTCAGTCATATACCACTAGTATACATCATTTTGCCGAAAAGTTAAGTGAACCGTAGTGCGGTAGTGGATCCTCGGCATAAAGCCAAGGATGACAATAGGGTTGGTGTCGCTTACTTATGGATCCTCGGCATAAAGACAAGGATGACAGTAATCATAAAGCCAGCGATGGAAGTATTTTTTCGTCTTCCGCCTCTGTGAGTGACAATTCAACAGCAAGCACTTCGTCCATAATGAACTTCTTGAACTTATTCACGGCGGCGGCGCGGTCAACTTTAAGCCGTAGCGAAAGCGTAATGCGGTCGGTGACTTCAAGCCCAGAGTCTTTGCGCAACTGTTGAATCTCACGGACCAAATCTCTCGCGATGCCCTCGTCGATTAGGTTCTGGGTCAATGCGACGTCAAGCACGACAAACCCACCTAGATTGAGCATCGCGGCGACTTCAGTACCAGTAGTTTTCGACTCGTCTAGCACAGTTTCCAGTGTGTATTCGCCGTCTTCAAGTGCAAACGGGCCATCGTCAAGCTCAACTACAGGAGTCCCGTCGGCAATTTTCCAGGCACCATTTTTGCTCGATTTTATCACTTCCTGGACACGTTTTCCTATCCGAGGACCCAGTGCGCGTGCATTGACATTGAGCTTGTGAATTAGCCCGTAGTCCGCTTCCGAAACATCATCGGCACCCAGCACTTCAAGCTCTTTAACATTCAACTCCGATTTAACTACCTCTTCAAAATCTGCTAGAATAGTGGTATCGTGAAGGACAAGCGTGAGTTTGTGCAATGGTTGACGCACTCGCATATCTGCAGTCACACGTAGATTTAATGTAGTCGATATAATGTCCCGCACAGTGTCCACCTGGGCAACAAGCACTTCATCAACCAGCAAAGTTTCCGCCGCATTTCGGTCAACATCAACCGCAGGGAAAGGCTCAAGATGCACCGACTCTTTTCCGGTCAGTCCACGCCAAATCTCTTCTGCGGTCAGTGGTAGTAGCGGGGCAATCGCGCGCGTCAGGAACTCTAAAACAGTCCAGAGAGTGTTGAACGCGTATTCGTCCTCGTCCCAGAACCGATTGCGCTGCGTGCGGATGTACCAGTTAGTCAATATGTCGAGAAAGCCACGGACTTCTTCACATGCCTGCTGTATTTCGAATCCCTTGAGCGACGTTGTCATATTGTCGACAACAGTGCGTATTTTGGCTAGGATGTAGCGGTCCTGCACGTGAATGTGGCTCAAATTGCGTGGCTCCAGTCGTTTAACTTCAATTGGGGTCTTCGCAGAGTTCACATAAAGGCAGAAGAAGTAGTATGAACTCCAGAGCGGTAGGAGAATGTTGCGCACTGCGTCCTTTATGGCCTCTTCTTTGACGATCAGATTGCCCCCGTTGAGGATATTCGATGACATTAGGAACCATCGCATCGCGTCCGAGCCGTATTTGTCAAACACTTCGTTCACGTCAGGGTAATTCTGCAGGCTCTTGCTCATCTTCTGGCCGTCGTCACCTAGCACAATCCCGTGGCACATCACATTCTTGAAGGCGTTGCAGTCGAAAAGTGCCGTCGCCATAACATGCATCAGGTAGAACCACCCGCGTGTCTGACCGATATACTCGACAATGAAATCCGCGGGAAAATGCTCTTCGAACCACTGTTTGTTCTCGAACGGATAGTGCACTTGCGCAAAACTCATCGAACCTGACTCAAACCAGCAGTCAAAAACGTCCTCAATGCGTTTCATCTTCGACTTTCCACTCGGGTCGTTAGGGTTAGGGCGCCAAAGAGTGTCTACATAAGGGCGGTGCAAATTGTTAACTTTGCCATCAGGATACGCCTTCTTGCAGTCGGGGTCATTTTTCAGGCAGTCGGCAAATGCTAGGTTAAGTTCCTCCAGGCTGCCGTAGACCTCAGTGCGCGGGAAGTCAGGATTGTCACTGACCCAAATTGGGATAGGGCTCCCCCAGAAGCGGTTTCGGCTGATTGCCCAGTCGCGCGCGTTTTCTAGCCACTTACCAAACTGACCGTCGCGCACATTGGCTGGTATCCAGTTGATTTTCTTGTTCAACTCGAGTAGGCGTGGTTTTATCTCGGTCACGGCTACATACCATGAAGAGATTGGGCGGTAGATCAGCGGTTTACGGCACCTCCAGCAATGCGGGTAGGAGTGCGCAATTGACTGCGTTTTGAAGAGGAGTGCACGTTTTTTGGGGTCGATGCGGTCCTGTGAACCCGTAGCGTTCTTAAAGTCATCGAGTATCGGCTTATTGGCGTCAAACACATGTAGGGTTGAATAGTCAGACACTTCGGAGGTGAAGACTGCGCCCGGGGTCATCGGGACTGGCGGGACAACTTTTAGTTCGTTGAGGACCAACATATCATCTTCACCATACGGCGCGATGTGCACTAACCCTGTTCCGTCACCGTCACCGACGTATTCTGCGCAGTGGACTTGGTAGGCATTGTTGAGGTTTACGTCAGGAGCGTCGAAATTGCGCGGGAAGTAGTCAAATGCAGGGAAATACGGCAACCCCTCGAGGTCTTTTCCAGTGCCTAGGTGCTCGATTTCCACATCATCAGTGAACTCTTTTAGGTGGGCAGCGACGCGCGACTCGGCTATTATGAAGGACTTACCTGCGAAATCTCCTGCCTTCGGGGTGACGAGAACGTAATTGATTTCCGGTCCGACGGCGATTGCGAAATTCGTGGGGAGTGTCCAGGGGGTGGTCGTCCAGACTAGCGCGTAAACCTCTTTCCCTGACATCACTGACATCACTGCTTGAGCCGGAGAGGACGTGTCAATACGGAGTGCTGTGCCTGCTTGCGGTTCGTAGTGTGCGTTAGTTTCTAAATCTACAGGTGAATGGCTGTGCGAAGGCACTGCTTGAGCCGAAGATGACGAAAATGACGTGTCAATACGGAGCGCAAGGGTGACGGTGTTGTCTTGTTTGTCACGATACACATCCGCGTCCATCCCCAACTCATGGTTGCTCAGCGGCGTCTGGTCATTCCAACAATATGGCAGCACTTTATACCCTTTATACGCCAACCCCTTATCGTAAAGTTGCTTGAAGGCCCATATCACCGACTCCATATACTCAACGTTCAGAGTCTTGTAGTCATTCTCAAAGTCGACCCACCTTGCCTGGCGCGTCACGTATTTCTCCCACTCAGCAGTGTAGCGCAAAACTGAGTCACGGCACGCATTATTGAACTTCTCGAGCCCCATTTCCTTAATCTCTTCCGGCGAGTTGATGCCAAGTTCTTTCTGGGCACTGAGTTCAGCTGGTAGCCCGTGGGTGTCCCATCCGAAACGGCGATCTACTCTGCGTCCTAGCATGGTCTCAAATCTCGGGATGACGTCTTTTACATACCCCGTCAGCAGATGCCCATAGTGTGGCAGTCCGTTCGCAAAAGGTGGCCCGTCGTAAAACACAAACTCGTTGCTCCCGGCGTCACCTGACGAGTTCTGCTCAACGGATTTCTTGAACGTGCTGTTCTTTTTCCAGTCTTCCAGAATGTGCTTCTCGATGTCTGGGAAGTTTGGCGATGATTTCAGGCCCGCAACAGAAGTGTCAGGAGCGCTCGTCACCTTCGGAAATTTAGATACCATACATCTGTAGTATAGCACCTTACGCACCGAGTCTGCTACAATGACAGTATGACCGAAGAAGAAATGCTAGTATTGTTCCTAAAAGAGGATGTCGGAGACGGCGATTTGTCCTCGTCAATCTTCGCTGCGAAGAGTATATCCACTGGGCAGTTTGTTGCTAAAGGTGCGGGAATTGTTGCTGGGGTAGACCTGATTCAAAAGGTGTATAATGCATTTTCTAAAGAATACGGCGTGGGGAAAAAAGTCACCGTTGAGGTCAAGATTGCCGACTCTGAGCTAGCCACTGGTGGGTCAGTGATCGCGGAGGTTAAAGGTAGCACGCAGGTTTTACTCAGCTGCGAGAGGACTATCCTGAACCTGATGCAAAGGATGAGTGGGATAGCAACGGCGACGGCGATAGCAAGAAGTGAGCTCGACGACCCCAAGATTCAGATTCTTGACACTAGAAAGACTGCGCCTGGTTTACGCCAGTTCGACAAATGTGCAGTGCGAATCGGGGGCGGTAACAATCATAGGATGGGGCTCTACGATATGGTGATGCTCAAGGACAACCACATTGACTTCTTCGGTTCGATTACGGACGCGGTGGCTGCCACCCGAAAGCAGTTGAAACGGCTCGGTAAGACCGATGTAAAAATTGAGGTCGAGACGCGCAGTGCGGAACAGGTTAAGGAAGCAGTGGTATGCAATGTTGACCAGATAATGTTCGACAATGCCACACCCGAAAAGGTCAAGGAGTTCGTTAAGTTGGTGCCTAAGGACATCAAGACTGAGGCGTCTGGAGGGATAAACCTGAACAATATCGCCACGTTCTCGGGATGCGGTGTCGACTACATTTCACTAGGGTTCTTAACGCATTCAGTTCAGTCGCTTGACATCTCGTTTCAGGCGCAGTGCGTTCATGGATCCTCGGCATAAAGCCAAGGATGACAATAATCATAATGCCAGCGATGACAATATTGGCTCTGACTAGCGATTAGAACTCAGGACATATAGTCTCCTTCAGCAAAGGTGCTATACTAGTGGTATGAGTAATTTATTTAACATTAAGGGTAAGGTTGCAGTTGTGACGGGGGCATCGTCTGGTCTAGGTGCACAATTTGCAGAGGCATTAGCGCGCGAAGGTGCGAGTGTTGCGATTTTGGCGCGCCGCCAGGACAGACTTGACGAGTTGGCAGCAAAACTACGGCAGGAGTTCAACATCGAAGTGTTACCCCTGAAGTGTGATGTGACGGCAACCGCGGATATTCAAAGCGCAGTAGCCGCTATTGTTGACAAGTTCGGCCGCATCGACATCCTAGTGAACAACGCAGGCGTCGCGAAGGGGATTCCAGCAGAAGCACAAACCGATGATGACTGGTGCCAAGTTGTTGACGTGAACTTAACCGCAGTGTATAAAGTTGCTCGCGAGGTGGGTAAGGTGATGATTAAGCAGAACTACGGCAAAATAATCAACACTGGCTCAATACATTCAAGTGTCGCGATGAATAACAGTCCAATTTCGAGCTACGTTGCGACAAAACACGCAGTAGTGGGCCTCACAAAGGAGTTGGCGACAGAGTGGGCGAAGTATAACATCACAGTAAACGGAATCGGACCTGCATATTTCGAGTCCGAGATGACCGACCGTTTCATCAACGACCCAGGTTTCCAGCAACAAATCAAGGCATACTGCCCTATGGGACGAGTCGGACGACCTGGAGAGCTTGACGGTGCGCTAATTTACTTCGCGTCAGATGCATCGAGTTACACTACTGGTCAACTTCTCACTGTCGACGGCGGCTGGATTGCGATTTAACCGACGCTAAGCAGTATGAACTCAGATGTTAACGACGAGTATCCGCAATTCAAGGCGTATGCTGCAGAGGAACTTGGTGTCCAGGATGACAATTTCGAGCACCTTTTCACTCCGCACCGCATGGCGTATGTGAACAACGAGACTCCACGTGGCCGTAAAGGTGAACATGACTGCCCGTTCTGCACCGCGCCTGACAAAACTGACGCTGAGGGCTTGATAGTCTACCGCGGGAAGCTGGCATATTGCTTAATGAACTTGTTCCCCTACAACTCTGCCCATGTTCTGGTTTGCCCCTACCGTCACATTTCGAACTATATCAAGGCAACAGAAGACGAAGTGCTTGAGATTGGTGTCATTTCGCAGCAGGCAATTAGCGCACTCCAGAAGAGCTTCAACCCCGCAGGTTTCAACCTTGGCATTAACAACGGGGATGTTGCGGGTGCGGGAATCAAAGCACATTTACACCAACACATTGTGCCACGGTGGCTCGGCGATGCGAATTTCTTGACGATAACGGCTGGCACCAGAGCGGTACCAACTCTACTTGAAGACGCTCGCTCGCAGTTGAGTGACGCCTGGGGAAAATAATTGTGCTAAACTAGTGTTGTGAAAGCGTCAAGCGCCAAGATTAGTGTTATTGTGCCGATTTATAACGGTGATAAATATCTTTTACGCGCGTTGAACTCAATTTTAGACCAAAGCATTGCGCGTGAACTGTTGCAAGTCATTATGATAGACGATGGATCCACCGACAATAGCGCGGCAGTTGCTCGAACTTTTGTGAGTTCGCACCCATACACCTTCAAACTGATTGTTCAGGAGAATGCTGGAACTGCAGCATCAAGAAACCGTGCGCTAGACGAGGTGTCAACTAAATACGTCACATTTCTTGACCAGGACGACTATTTTGACAAGACCTACTTAGCAGAGCTGTATAAAGTTGCGGAGGAGACTGACGCGGATGTCACTGCCTGCGGATATCGACGCGTTAGCGAGACCGGAAAAGTACTTTACACCAGAGAGCTAAACAAGTCGACTTGGGCACCATATATTCACCTTGAGGCTTGGGGGAAATTGCATAAAACTGAGTTCATCAACCGTATCAATGCTCGCTTTTTCGCTAATGTTTTTGGGGAAGACTTGCCGTTCTCAGTTGCGGAAAACTTGAGCGCCAAATATGTCATCACCGACGAGACATGCTACAACTGGTTCCTTAACACAGAGTCAGTTTCATCGACGATTCACAAGCAGTATTCCGAAATAAACCTTAACGCTTTACTCGAAAAGCTACTGGTGTTCGCGAAATTACCGCTTATCGAGTATCAGGTATTAACGGTTGCAACCTATGGGCTACTTCACTCAAATGTCAGGGCAACAAAAAAGGAGTTCATTAATAATGTCGAGTGCAGCATGGGATTTCTACTCGAAAAGTTGCCCAATCTACCGAATAACAAATACTTGATGAATGCACCAGACGGTTGCCCAATTATGACGAGAGTTGCTGCGAAAGTGATGTTACACTCTTTCCTACGCGGTAAGTATTCAATGCTCTGGATTGGCTACAAGTTATTCATAAAGCGATTACTAGCACAGAAGTAGGGGTTGTCCTGCAGTCCTACAACTCCTCGGCCTTGACCCAGTTTTGACTGCCACAGAACCCGATGCCAATTAAGTAGACTGGTGCTTCCACCCTGCCTTCAATCCCACCTGCGTAGTCCTTCTCACGGATTTGCGCGATAGCCTCAGACGCGGCGACTTGCAGGAACTCGGCGTCTTTCCCGGGCGTGTCAACCCTCTTGAACTCGAAGATGAAGTACTCTGTGCCACGACTTTTCGTCTTCCGGGTCATCAGGAGGTCATATCGTCCGCGCCCAAGTTCCTTGTTTGAGGTGACCTTGAACCCGACGGCAACCAGCATTGCGAGCATAAAGATGTGGTAAGTCTTCTCCGGCTCTTTTTTCTCGAAGTCATAGTAGCTGAGCTTATAGTTGATGAGGTCATTAAGCCTGAACTCGAAGAGGGCAAGGTCATCAGTGAGCTTAAAAACGTCAGTGATTTGGAATTCTTCCATATGTGCAACTCTACTTAGTATGAAGTCTCTCCAGACCAGTTCTAACTCAATATTCGGGCAGTTGAGAATGTATTTTGGAGTAGATAATTTGTTTACATTGCGCCGACCATAATAGCGGTCATCGTCATCGTCATCGTTGTCATTGTCGTCATCATTAGGTATTGGAGTGTGCGTCATATACCCAGTTTGCACAAGGAGCGAGTAAAACGACTTGTCTTCTGGGAAGTGGTTCATCAAGTCTTCGCCCGAGATTCTGTCTTGCACTGCCGCTTCAAAGCCACCGTTTCCAATAGTTTTAGTAATCTGCTCAATGCGATCATTAGTCAGTGCGTGGTCGATTAAGTCGATCGTGCCACTCTTGCCCCAGTAATTGTCAAAAGTCCCGCGCTTCAAGTAGGACACCACGGAATAGGTGAAGAAGACCTCTTTGTCCCCAACGCGGTAGTTGTCATACCACCTCTGCACCCAGTCAAACTCTTCTGGGGGGATTAGTGCCTTAACCTCGTCGTCAGTGAACCCGAAATCCTCGTCGAAAATTGACGGGTTGAACACTCCGTCGACCTCAATATTGTTCAGCTCTGAGAACATTGACTCTTGCGCGATGCGGTTTACACCAGTTATTACCGCCTTTTCGAGTGACGGGTTGTCCTTTAGGGCAGGTGCCATAATGCCTTTGGTGAACTCGCGGGCATTGTCATAGTCAGGTCCCCCTTTTTTCGCGGTGTCCATATAAAGTTTGTCATACTCATCGATGAGCACTACTGGGCGCTT
>JAISRT010000045.1 GCA_031273495.1 Candidatus Ancillula kalotermitis
GTGCAGCGTGGATTTTCAAGTTTACGAGCCACAATAGACAACTTGTTGTATATTTTTGGCGACAAACGCAGAAAATCGAGCGATTAGTGTGGATTCTCGGGACAAGCCCAAGAATGACATGAGACGGACACACCAGACCCTCGGGACAAGCCCAAGGGTGACACAAACGCACTGACCCGCGCCTGTCCTTGGCTTTACATTATTGTCATCCTTGGCTTTATGCGGAGGATCCATTGGACACACCGCGTTTTAGATTTGCTTGACAATCCGTGCGGGGTTTCCAGCGACCACACAATTATTGGGTACATCCTTGGTGACGACAGACCCTGCACCCACAACAACATTGCTCCCGATTGTCACCCCAGGCACGACAGTGACGTCTCCGCCGAACCAGCAGTCGTCGCCTACCGTAATTGGAGCGTCATACTGCCAGGCGGCGCGGCGCAATTCGAGATCTTCAATCTCATGATTTGGTGTGTAAAAATGCGCGTTAGGTCCGATGAAACAGTCCTTGCCGATGCTCACCCTACCGCTCGAGAGGTGCACGAAGCCCATATTGACAAACGTGTTCTCTCCGATGTAGATACGGTCTAAGTAGTCGAGTGTTGTAATTGGGAAAACTATGTCTACCGTCGGGTGAATGTTCGGACACACTGCGACTAACATTTCGATGCCTTTTTTTCGGTTGCGAACACCAACCGCGTTTATCTCGGGAACCATACGCCACGCTTTCTCGGTTGCCGCACGACAGGTCGGTTCAAAACGAAACTGATACCACTCACCCGCGTACGCTTTTTCGACACCCGTCATTGATTTTGTTATCGCGAACCGGTCTTCCGGTCGGTCTTTTCTCTTGTTGTTCACTTTCCTCCTAACATACTGCCTTCAGAATTCGATAATACACCTTAAAACACTTGTCGACGAACGGTCGTTGAAGAAATGGTTCCTGCGTAGAATTGAACTGTGCATCGAGAAGCCCTAGGAAATCGCTTGACTTCACCTTCACTTGCGCTTTAAGAGCTTTCCGCATACGTAGACACCACGGTATATCGTGTAGAAATCTCAGGTCAGCCTTGAGTTTGAGCAGCCCTTTTTTGTTCGACACATACTGCACGAATATCATAAAGTTGAGCACTATGTTCACCAAGAACGACACGACAAGCAGTTTTGTCGGCCAGGCGATGAGCATTGCGCGCAGACGATTCAACTCGAGAAACTCCCACTTGTAGTCCGATTTCGCATACTCGTAGTTGTGCAGAATCTGTGCGCCTGCCAATATACCCAACTTTGCACCAAGCATTTTTAACCGCGTTGACAGCTCCCGGTCCTCGTAGTACATAAAAAACTTCTCGTTAAAGCCACCAGTCTTCTCCCACCACTCCTTCTTGATCGCGAAGCAGCCACCGTTTATACCAGTGGTCTCAAAATCATCTTGAAGCCGAGGGTCATCCGCAGTAGTCCCGAAAAACCCTGAATAACTGAGCCCCGAAACGTGGAGTGGTAAGGACGCGGACTGCACTAATTTTGTCTCCGAGTCGATGATAATAGGTCCGAAACAGTCGAACTTACCTGCCCCTGCCCTAATGGTTGAGATGAAGTTTTTCTGCTTGACCTGCATATCTGGGTTAACAATTAAGAGCAAGTCAATGTCATCGATGATCAGTTTTGCGCCGAAATTTGCACCAGCGCCGAACCCTCCGTTTGCGTGCGGAACCACGTTAATCTCCGAAGTTTTGTCACCCCGCGCGAGAAAGTAGTTCCGCAGATTTGCACCAGGCTTGTTGTCAACAACGAGTAGTTTATCACCTGTCTTGAGCTGACGATTGACTTGAAGAGCAAGTTTCGCGATGTCTTCCTCGTTTCCGAAGCTCACTATTATTACGCCAATGCGCCAGGTTTCTGAAGGCTTAACCACTATTTGTAGCACTTCCCTTCCCTTGCACAAGCTTGCGTAGTTTGTGGTTGTATACGAGGTAGCACGAAACTGCTTGAATGATATTTGACCCGATATACGCAGCGACCGCACCAGGCATTCCGTAGAGGTTTACGCCCACTGCCGCAATGAGAATGTGTAGAAGAAGTGGTATGCCGACTAGAAAAACTTGCTGGTTCACGATACGCATTGTTGTTAGAACGTTGTAGTACGCGCCGCAGAGGGAAAAGAACACTGAGCCGAAAATAGTCACCGTCAACTGCCACTCGAAGCCTGTCAAGTCGAGCCCGAACACGAGTGAAAGCACTGGGACACCGAGGAAATAGGTCAGCACCACAATTACTAGCCCGATGCCTAATGTGATGTATTGAACTTTCTGCACAACTTTTTGGAACTCGCGAAAACTCTCCGCCTGGAAATGGTCCGAAAGCGGCTTAAGGAGCGGTGACACGATTGTTTGGACGAGCACGAAGATGAACGATGCTGGCAAAATCAGAATGCCCCAAACTGCCTGCTCATCTGGGTGATAAAGGTCGATGAAAAAGCGCCCGATGTTCGCGAAAAGCCCGAGCAGCACGATAGTTAACGCCACGAGGAACATTTTGGACAGGACGCGCACCGACTCCTTGCAGAACTCTCCGACAGAAAATGCCCCAAACTGCACCTTTTCAACACCGCGAGTGAGTGGTATGTCAATAAAGACTAGAAACACCAGTGCCACGACAATTAATGTAAGGCTGGAATAGAAAATACTCCCCGTTACGAAGTCTACGGCGGCAAACAACACCATGCCGATAGCGACTTTGGCGAAGTTGGACTGACCTGCCTTGTAGAGTATGTGGTGGCGCTGCATTATCCCAAACAGCACTTCGCTCAAGGACACGATGACTTGAAACACTGTGAACGAGATGATAACGAGGCTCTTCTCGAGATCAAAGCCACCGAAGAAGGCGAAGGCAATTGCGATGAAAAGTGTGAGTATGCAGATGAAACCCCGCGCCCAGATGTATTCGTAAGTCTTGAACTCTCCGCGCGAATCGGTGACCTGATAGTTGCGCCCTCCGAACAGTGCAATTGCACCAAGCGTGATAGAATACCCGTATGCCGAACTGAAAAGTGCCGAATGGGCAGTGCCGTTGAATCGCGTCACCCAGATTAGCAGGAAAAGCGAAATGCACGCCTGTAGAAATGTGGCTGCGGTGTTCCACAAATAGTCCTTCTTCAAATCCTGCTTCTGCATACTCTTAGTGTAGCACACCCCGCCCCCTAGTGTCACCTTTGGCTTTATGCTAGTGTGTCACCCTTGGCTTCAGCGCAGCGTGGGACAAGCCCGCGTTTATGTTAGTGTGTCACCCTTGGATTCTCGGGACAAGCCCAAGAATGACACGAGACGGAAACCCCGCCCCCTATTGTCACCCTTGGCTTTATGCCGAGGGTCTATGAGTACACCGCGCCGTCTAGAGTAGTGCGAAAGTGTCCCGGGCAATCATCAGCTCCTCCTCGGTAGGAATTACGAAAAGTTTAACTTCAGAATCCGCAGCAGTGATGTCAACGGTTCCGCGCGTCTCATTCTTACTAGCGTCGATTTTTGCACC
>JAISRT010000046.1 GCA_031273495.1 Candidatus Ancillula kalotermitis
GGGTCTAGTGCACACGGCGCTTGTGTGGATTTTCAAGTTTACGAGCCATAATAGACAACTTGTTGTATATTTTTGGCGACAAACGCAGAAAATCGAGCGACTAGCGAGATCCTCGGGACAAGCCCGCGCCTGCCCTTGGCTTTATGCCGAGGGATGACATGGGGCGTCAAGCCGAGGGATGACATGGGGCGTCAAGCCCGCGCCTGCCCTTGGGTTTATGCCACGCTACGCTGGGATGACAGGGGTACACTCACTAGAGTTCGCCGTTAAGCCTGATGTCACGTGCCGCCGCCATCTTGTCCTGTAGTCCGTAGATCTGGATAAAACCGCGTGACGACAGCTGGTCAAACTGGTCGCCCTCCTCGTAGGTCGCAAGGTTGAAGTCGTAGAGCCCTGAGTCCGTGCGCCGTCCGACCGGAACCGCAGTCCCAGCAAATAAGCGCAGTCGTATCTCGCCAGTGACGTATTTTTGAGTGTCGTCGATGAATGCGTCAAGTGACTTTTTAAGCGGAGAATACCACCGCCCATCATAAACGAGGTCAGCCCACCGCGCCTCAACTTGCACTTTGAACCTCATCTGCTCGCGCTCAAGCACCACGCGCTCAAGTTCTTTATGTGCCGCAATCAGCGCGACTGCACCCGGCGCTTCGTAGACCTCTCGCGTCTTCAGCCCAACTAGCCTAGACTCAACGATATCGATGCGCCCAATCCCGTGTGCACCCGCCAGCGCATTCATCTTCGCAATCAGGTCCGCAGGGCTAAGTTCTTCACCGTTGACCGCTACTGGGACACCTTTTTCGAACTTCACCACCACTTCTTCGGCAGGCTTGCTCGGGTCTGGGTCCGCTGAGTAGGTGTAGATGTCTGGGTGGTCCGGCGAGTTCCAAATGTCCTCGAGAAAACCTGCTTCGATGGCGCGCCCGAAAAGGTTCTGGTCAATTGAGAACGGATTCTTCTCCTCTTTTATAGTGATCGGCAAGTTTTTCTTCCGCGCAAAGGCAATTTCCTTGTCACGAGTCATCGAGAGGTCACGAATAGGGCTTAAACACTCAAGTTCTGGTGCCAGCGACTGAATGGAAACCTCAAACCGCACCTGGTCGTTGCCCTTTCCTGTGCACCCGTGCGCAAGAGTGTCGCATCCAAACTGCTTTGCCGCCTTGACGAGGTGCTTAACAATTAACGGACGGCTGAGCGCAGACACCAACGGATACACGCCTTCATACATTCCGTTTGCTTTAATGCCCTTGAAACAGTAGTCCTTTGCGAACTCATCACGAGCGTCAATAATATACGCGTCTTTTGCACCACACGCCAGTGCGCGTTGGCGAACATCTTCTAGCGACTCACCCTGCTGCCCCACGTCTACTGCGACCGCGAACACCTCCGCGCCAGTCGCCTCTTTAATCCACTCGATTGCCACCGATGTGTCTAACCCGCCAGAATACGCCAATGCTACTGCTTTTGCCACTTTTTCTCCTTGTCCTCGATAATCTTGTGCATGCTAGGAAAAATCACTGCGCTCGCCAGCACTTTGACTACTTCTGCGAGCAAGAATGGTGCAACTGCCTTCGAGATGCCAACCGACAAATCAGTAATACCGAGGAACATCATTAGATAGACAGTCCCGAAAAAATACACTGGCACTAAACCAAGTGCGAACGCCGCGGCAGTCTTGAAGACATTATGGTTCGAGTGAAAGCGCTCTGCAAGCCTCCCCGTAATATACGCGGCACCAATATACCCAAACACATAGCCTAGTGTTGCTGGACCCTGAAAAACTGGAAGTCCCACCGCGCCAGACAACGCAAACGTTCCGACAGCAGCAGCACCCCGCTTTGACCCGAGGATAGCACCGACGCTAAGGACTGAAAACGTGCCGAGCGAGATCATTACAGGGGTCCCAGGCAAGGGCAAGGCAACCTTTGAGAGGAACACGACGTAGCCTGCACCAGCGAGCACCAACACCAAATTAAGCACAAGCATCCTCACTCGCGTCAAGTTTACGCGCGCAAAAACAAGGTCGACGAGTCTGTTAACTTCGAGCGCTTCCACTTTCACCTCCTTGTAGTTCTGGCATATCACTATTATACACCATTTCTTCTTGGTGAGCCACAAAAAGCTGTTCGGTAGGAATTAAGTCGGGGTCGTTAGCGTTGTAGACTTCGTGCTGCCCTGAAAGATTTTCCTCCTCGGAGATGATAAAATCGAAGTATTCGTCTGCTATTCGGACGCAGTCACCGTTCTTGATTGGTATCTCCTGGCACTGCGCAATTTTGAGTTCATTAACTCTAACACGGTTCGTTGACCCTGGGTCCTCGATGACAAATCCACTTTGAGGATAGTATCGGATTACAACGTGAAACCCAGAAATTAAGAGGTTGCCGGTCAAGACTGCGTCTACTTGATTTGCGTCGCGCCCTAATTTGAACTCGTATTTTGAGATGAGGATGTCCTCTTGGTTTGCTCGCCGGTGTAGAAATGCAACTGGTAGTTTAGCTGAAACTCTAGTGGACTGCGCAGTCGGGGCACTTTGTTGAGCGTTCAAGTTCGACGCTAGTGTAGGATTTTTACCAGTCGTCAGCGGGTCTGGTGTTGGCGCGGGGTTTTGGACGGCAGACGAGAAAATGTTGTTCATCAGATTTCCTCCGCGAAGTTCTTGGCACTTGTTCTGAAATACTGGACCGCGAAGACACCGAGAACCGCGATAAAGACTAACGGCAAGAAGTGTAATATTGGGTTGTCGATATAGTTCCAGACTGTCGGGAGTCCTGGCGCGAAAATGCCGTCCCCGACGTCAACCACACCTTTAGTGGGCGAAATGAAGAAGTATCGGGCGTCCTGGATTAGTTGCGCGGGGGGGAACAGTAGTAGTGCCTTCGCAATCTGCGGGCTAAAGTGAATCACCATCGAAAGTGGGTAGACTACTGGCGTGGCGTAAAACCAGCCTTGTGTGATAATGCCCCAAATGTGCCCCAGATCACGGAACTTCACGTATAGGGTGCTTAGTAAAAACGATGTGGCGAGTGCAAAAGCATACATTTCAATTATCGGAAGTGGGAGCAGTATAAGCATCCAACTCAAGTGAACACCGTTAATGAAACCAAAAATGAACACCACAACTAGCGATAGCCCTAGGTTAATCAGAGATGAAATGGTTCCAGAGATGACGATTATGTATTTTGGGAAGTTAATCTTGCGCAGTAAATCCGCTTTGCCCACAATTGAGCCGAGCCCTAACGAAGTTGACTCCGCGAAGAAGTTCCAGATCACAATGCCTAGTAGGAGCTGCACGGGATAATGTTCAACACCTGCCATCCGTCCCATTCCGAAAAACTTGTCGAACACTATGTAGAGTATCAGGAACATGAACAGTGGGTTCAGCAGGCTCCACGCGAAGCCAAGCACAGAATCTTGGTAGCGCAACTTAAAGTCGGTCTTAACGAGCTGCTTAAGTAGAACTAAATTATGCTTCTGAGTTATGTTCATATCCTTAGTATAGCACAAGTGTGACACTTGAATTCGGGGCGTAGGGCGGTGGGGTGCAAAATCCGTAGTTTTTTGATCGGAAAGGATCAAAATGTCATACAGGCACTACACAAATGAATATAGGCTCTTCGTCAAATTGAGTGGGTAACCCTAGCATAATTTGTTACACTGTTAGTAAGCATAAGGAGGTTACTAATGGATCAAAAGTTATTTGAAATTGCTCTTGGAATTAAAGAGCCA
>JAISRT010000049.1 GCA_031273495.1 Candidatus Ancillula kalotermitis
TCTTACAAATATATGACATATCACCAGTATAGCACATATCTACCGTTTACAACACATTATAATGCCACAAACCACTGATTTAATGGGGATTTTGTGGAATGAAGTGATAAAGTCGGGTAAAGGGGGTTGAGGTGCCCCGCTTAACATTTGACATATAGTTGTGCTATACTTTGTTTATGACTAGATACATGAGCAATAAAACGCCGACAGGAGTGCTGAGCCGAAAGGGTTTCTCTCTCTCTCTCTCTCTCTCTTGGCTTCGTCGTAGATTTAGAAAGTGCGCAGTGAAGGCTCTCCCCACGGAAGCATCAAGAGGTGCTAGAAAAGGTGTCGGCGTAACGCGACGCAACACTTTAACTGCCACATTTGCCATATTCGCACTCATTCTTAGTCTCGTAGTTGTCGGAGTGCCCCAGAATGCTTTGGCGACCACTGAGTCGCAGTCAAGCAGTCCAGCCCAAAGTGACGCAATAGTTGAACCAAGCAACACTGAGCCTGATGCCGCCGACAACTACGGCGATAGCGAAACTGAACCAGCTGCCAAGGGTGAAGATGGCTCTCAGTTGCCCCCTGATGATGCGGCGCCCAGAGAAAATGAAACTGCGCCGTCTGCCGACGCTACGAGCTCGAGTAAAGATGTCCAACTGGATGATGTCACCGCCGAAGCGCAACCTTTAGTGACTAGCGAGCAAAATATCGGTGTGCTCCGCTATGGCTTGGACGACACTCAAAATATTGCAAGCGTTCTAGGGTGCGTGTCTGAAACCTGTCCGGCGCAAATTGAGATTCCTACAAATGTGCAATCTGGGGGGGTGACCTACACTGTCACTGCAATTGCTAACTATGCGTTTGCGAATCAGAGTTCGATCACTAACCTTGTGATAGCGAGCACAATTACAACAGTTGGCATTCGGGCTTTCTTCAAAATGCGAATCAGCGGCAATGGCAACGACCAAATTCCTTTATATATAACATTTTTGAGCACGACGCATCCTCAACTTGGCTGGGACTTTATGGGTTACACTTGGGATGATCGTAGCATTGTATCATTGGTCCTCGTTGGGTGCACTGACATTAACAATGATACTGAACGAAGTGACTGTTTTGAAGAATACAAAAAGGCCTGTGAAAATGGACATAACGATAACTGGAATGCTATGGTCGATAGCGCAGCCATACAAGAGCCAAAACTGACGCTGTCTGGTGCTACACTTAGGGGCAAGGATGTTTATGAGTTTGACTTCGATACGCAGTTTGTCGGCGAGAATGCTACTGCACAAAAGAAAACATTGAGTATTAAGAACGCGGGGTATGTCAACTCTGCGGAGTTACACTTTGTTATGGACACTGAAGACGACGAGTTTTCGGCGAATTATGAAACAATGCCGAATATTAGGTTTGGTCAAGCTGGCGATTTCGAGGTGGAGGTAAAGCCTAATCTTCCAGTTGGGCAGTATAACGCAACGCTTACTATTGACAATGCACCGAGATTTACTAATGTCATCACAATCAATCTACACTATCAGGTTAAGTCCCAGAGCAGTTTCGCGCTCCAATTTCCAACCGCTAGTTATTACGACGGACAAGTGTATGATGAACCCACGGGCCCCACAGTTTTCCCCGAGTTCAGATATACTGAAGGCTCAATCCCTGAAACTCTGCCAGTGACAATATATAACGACGGTCTGAATGACATTTCTGATGTTTGCGCCGAATTCCCCGTGTTCACAGGTCATATGTATACTGATGATAATAAGCAATGCGCGGAAGACACTATTGAAACAGGCGGTTCTGTAACACTTAATGTCCCACTTGTGACTGACCTGAAAAGTAACGATTATTACGACATGATGGAGGTGACTGTTAATGGTTTTCCTGTGCATTATGTCGACATTCTGACATACGTTTTCCCCAGTGCTGGCTTTAAGTTGTCAAGTGTCGGCGCTGACGGAGTTGACCGCTTGTCAGAAGAGGAACCAGGCGTGTACAGCTACTCCTTTCCTAACCGGAGAGTTGGATTTATTGAGGACGATGCCAATGATGTTCAGTTGCCAGTTCGCATCCAGAACGACTCAGAAACCGAAGATATGACGTTCTATGATGTTTGCTATGGTGTAAATGGGGACACAGCGCCGTCTTGTGGCTTTTCTGTTGTAAACAGTGTGGGTAGCGGTAGTCCGTACTCTTTGCCAAAGCATGGTCCAGGAGCAGCCGCTTCGTATTATAATCAAAACATTAAGCCGAGCACTAGTTATAGCGGTCAGTCTGGACACTTAGAGGCGTGGCAGACTTATTATGTGAAGTTACCCGAAGCACCTCAACCTGCTGTGGTCATTTATTCCCTACACCTCCAAGTCAATGTGATTGATCGTTTGACGCAAATACCGCTCACTTTGGACACGAGCAGTTGCGACGCTAATGACTTCAGGGCTCTTTACACCGGTCAGCGCAATCCATCTGCTGAGGAAGCCAGTGCGTTTAAGAGAGAGTTAAGTTCATGCGCAGTTTTGTATTCTGGCGACACTGATGTTATGCACAACCTTGAGGCAAACGGCGTTCAGCTCGACACTTCTAACGCGCGGTTCGAGTTTGAGTATCCTGAAGCGTCGCTCTCTGGCACGACTGCGATGAAAGTGACGGGGCTCCAGCTCAAGGGTGAGACTTCAAATCTGTATTCGATCGGGACTGGCGAGATTCCCTACAGTCAAGACTTGCGTGGCATTATTTATTCACCACTTGACCACCTGATTGATGGCATCTGGTACCGTTTGTCCATTAATGAAGATGACCAGCCTGAGGCAACCGTTCTAGGCTGCGGTGGAGAGTCTACGGTCTGCCCCGCTACTGTTACAATACCTGAGACGGTAAGCCACTCCGGTAAGGACTACACAGTCAACACGATTGGCACTCGGGCGTTTTTCCGCCAAGAGTCGATTACGGCGATAACGATACCCAGTACTGTCGGGAAGATTGACGAATATGCACTGGCTGATATTAGGACAGGTGACGGCGCGCAGAGCCCGCTAACCATTGAGTTTAAGGGCGAGACCCCGCCAGAGTTAATGGACGAGTTCATGTCGGTAACTTGGGATTTTCCTGATGTTGTGGAGCTTGAGCTTTCTGCATGTGCAAATATTGTGGATATCGCAAGGATGACCGAGTGCTTTAATGTTTGGTATGGGGCATATCATAACGACCGTTGGCATGAGCTTGTTGAGCGGGCAAAGTGGCGCAGTTTAGGTAACGCTACGATTTACATTGAGTTTCTTAATGTGCGGGGTGAGCATTATAACTGCGGCGAACTCTGTCCAACAATCGAATTGTATAAAGACAATGAGAAAGTCGACGGTATTACTATGGGCATGGATACTTTGGACGGTGTGGTACTCTTGCAAGTTGTGAGTGACGGTGTTTATGAGATTCATTTCGGCACAGAGTTAAACTCGTATTATTCTGGTGTCAATTTAACAGTTGCCAGTGGACTTGGTAACGCAAAAGTGAATGTACAGCCTTCAATCGGTGTTCTCGGTGCCGCATATTACGATAGTAGTGCTTATTGTGGGGAGTGGTGTTCATCCGATGTTTACACACTTTATCTTGATGATTTTGTTATTGGTCAGGGGAGTGTCCAGCCTGTGAATTTGCAAATTGAGAATACTAGCACTTATCTGGAAACTGATGATATTGAGGTTAGAAGAGTAATGCCTGAGGGAGGGTATTATGAAGGTCCAGATAGTCAGGTGGTTAATAGTATTAGTCCTGAAGGTATAGTGGATCTTGATCTAATTCCTGAGCCTGGAAATACGCCTGGGATGCATTGTGATCAATTCTTTTTAACGAACGAAAGACTTACGGGTGGTGAGAATTTCGGGGCATCTGTCGGGATTGATATATGCTATGAGGTTCTGGGGGAAAAGGGTTACTCAGTGTCCTTTCCTACTGCTTCGTCTACGATACATAACATAGGTTCTGCACATAGTGTTTCATTTAACTATGCCGCATCAGAGTATCCAGCTGTTTTACCAATAGTCGTCACAAATACCGGCACTTCAAATACTGGTGAGATTTGTGTTTTTGGAGAATCTTCGGAAAATGGAATGATTCCCAATGATCTAGACTTGTGTTTTGACAATATTCCTGTAGGCGAATCTCATACTTTTGAAGTTGAGTTATTGAGTCCTGGAACAAATGGCTCGCTGTATAGTCTGTTAAAAGTTATGTACTACGATGATTGGTACAGTTCAACAACTTATTATCTTAACGCCAGTATTGTGCCAGAAAAATGGCTCGCGGCGTCAAGTATTGACACTAGCGGTATCGACCGCCTGAAAAACCCTCGTCCTGGCTACTACTCATATGATTTCCCTGACTTAGAAGTCGGTTATTCTCAAGATGATGCCAAGAGTATCGCACTGCCAGTTGAACTAAATAATATTTCTTCTTATAATTTGGAAGTTGAATTAGGAGCTCAAGATGGCTCTTATTTACCGAAGTATTATACATATGAAAGAGGTGCGTTTGACATTGATGGTGTTGAGGATTACGCTATACTTAATTCGGGAGGTTCGCTAAATCTAAAGTTCACGCCTATTCCTGGTTTGCCCGCTCAAAGCATTAAGACTTTCCTATTTATTAATACCTATAACATCGATATTGAAGATTGGGGACCTTCATACACTATAGAGCTCAACATTAACATCGTCAATTCCAAACATCATCGTGAAGAGGTTTCGGTCGATGTTAGTGGCTGTAATCCCGCCGATTTCAAAGCGCAGTATAATGGGAGCACTGAGCCAAACCCTGCTGACACCTACTCTATGCGGGCTGCCCTAGATAAGTGCGGTAAAATCGTTGCACCTAATGGTTTCAAGGGGTTTGACAATCTGCACATCGTGCTTGACACATCCCAAGCACAGTTTATGTTCGCATCTTCTGGTGTCTCTGGTGATTCGCCGACTGCACTTAAAGTTAGTAATTTGCAGTTGAAGCGCACTGACTCTCCGTTCTCGACTCTGCCAGACCTGTCGTTCTCGCTTGCAATTTCGGACATTGAGAATCTAAAGGGATACATCGGGAACTTTAACCACACTGTTGACCTCGGAAATGGCACTATAATCACCGCGACTTGCGCTGAAGGGCACGCCGACATCTGCGCTGCACTCTCAAGCAATCTAGTGCTCGTGGCGTCGGAAAAGCCGTCTGCGGGCTCGGAGTTCACAGACTTTGCTGCTGAGGTCAGTGCTGCAACGGGGCAGAAAGAGGCTCTACTGCGGTTGTTTGACATCGCCTTCTACTGCGCGGACTGGAGTGGCGGTAATTGTTATGGTACTACTCGACTCGCGGACCGCAACGCCAACCCCAGTACACAGGGTGTCATGCACCAAGGTGCAACACCTGTGCAACCTTCTGGCGTGGTCCGCATCACAATCAGCAACACTTTAGATGTCGATAAGCTCAATGCTGGCACAAAGAAATACAACATCTGGACGCAGCATGGTGACAACGACCCGCATGCTTTAGGGCTAGAAACGGATTCTGCACATTTGGCCGACGCGAACTTCAACGCATCCGAGTTCTCATTGTTTGGGCTGACGCATTCTGACGGCCCTGGCTACCCTGTCACGCCTGGTAACGCTAGTGGGTCTGGTGGTATTGATATGGCGCAGACTGGAACATCCGCACGCTTATTCTTAATGGTTCTGCTGCTGTTGCTACTACTGTGGCGTGGCTTCATGACTGCGAATAGGAGAGGCTTACTCCCCGCAAAGAGCACTGCGCTGCATAGAAGGTGACACGGGGACGAACACCCCGCGCCACCCTGTCATCCTTGAGGCACCTTAACCCCTCTACTGTCATCCTTGAGGCACCTTAACCCCACTACTGTCATCCTTGGCTTTATGCCGAGGATCCATCGAACACCCCGCGCCAGTGTGGACCCTCGGGACAAGCCCAAGGGTGACAGGAACGCCAAGCCCCCTGCACCGCGCGGAGTGAAAGTGCTATAATAACGCTATGAGGAAGTTACGGTGTAAGCAAAC
>JAISRT010000028.1 GCA_031273495.1 Candidatus Ancillula kalotermitis
GAAGACGGGTGGGACAGTGGAATTACTGCAGATAAGCTAAAAAGAGGATTGAACATGTTTTCGGCATCCGTGCAGTGCGACATCCACTACAGCATTCATCATCCGAGCCAAGAGATTAGGGAGCTTCTAACAAAACTGGGCATAGACAGTTTACCAGAACTATGCAAGCTAAGTGATGTTGTGCAACTTAAGAATAAGTTCATGAAGGCAGATTATATGCACCTATAGATTATAGCGGCACAATTTGGTAAAAACCCCTGCAATTACGGGGAATATAGATACTTTTGAACGAAATGAAGTGTCAAAGTCGGGAAATATGCGTGTCTACGTTTTATGCTATACTAGTGGAAACGCGTGCGGTGCGCGAGAAGGAGGCTAACATGGAAGTGTTGATAGTAGTAGTAGTAGTAGTTGTAGTTGTAGTTGTGGCGGTGCTGTTCGCATTTGCTCAGATCAACGGTTTGCGCAAGGCGAGCATTGGAGTCGAGAATGACTTTTCGGGGATCACCGTTCAGCTCGAGCGCCGTACCAATCTTATACCGAACCTTGTTAACACTGTCAAGGGTTACGCTAAACATGAGGCAGAAACGCTAGAAAAGGTTGTTGCGCAGCGTGCTGCATCAACTCAAATGCAAGTTACACCAGAGAACGCAGCGAAACTGGCGCAGATGGAAGGCACGATTTCTGGTGCACTCTCACGATTGATGGCTGTTTCTGAAGGCTATCCTGACTTGAAGGCGAACCAAAACTTCCTACAGTTGATGGCGGAGTTGACTGACACAGAGGACAAGATTACTGGCGCGAGGAACTTGTATAATAGGTCAGTGCAGAACCTGAACGTTAAAATGGAGACTTACCCGAGCGCTTGGTTTGTAGGTTTGGCTAACGTCAAGAAGGCAGAGTTCTTCAATGTTTCTGAGGAGCGTCAAGAGCAAATTCAACAAACACCGAACGTAGAGTTCTAACCCTAGTTTTACGCTAAGTCGAGTTGAAGTGTAGGCGTATTGCAAGTTGGTAAGGAGTGGAAATGAGTGACGATGTAGATTTCGAGAGGCGCGCCGCCCAGATGGAGACTGTTAGTGAAGGACGGCAGAAGTCTTCGATTACAACAGTTGTTCAACAACTTGGTGATGTTAGGTGGGACAACCTGTTCAAGCCGTTTAGCAGTTTTACTCAGCAGGAGATTGATAACGTTGAGCAAGATGTCGAGAATGACAGGATTGCTGCACTGCCTCGGACTAAAGGAACCTTTAGTAAAAGAGAACTGACTGAAGAGGAGTTTCAAGCCAAAGCCGATGCGATTCGAGAAAAGGTGCGGATTGCGCCAAACTTCTGGCTACGATACCGTGCATGGATCTATTCGCTAATTATTGTGACTTCGTCTCTGTGTTTCCCTCTCGGTGTTGTCGGCAAGTTCCCGCCATTATTTTTGTTCACAGTGGTCGGAATAATTGCACTGATTGTGCTGAACGTTAAGGCGAGGAACTGGATCACTATCGGAGACATCCGCTACCGTCTATTCATACATGCGAACCGACCCGAAGGTGCTCTGCCAACAGACGGACCGCACCATCACTATATGAGTCCGCAATATTACGGTGTTTCTGGTGGCGCCGACTTCCTGAATACACTACTACCGAGGAAGTTCCTCTCTGGTGACCGAAGGATTGGCAACTCGAAAGTGCTCACATGGGAAAATGTATATGACTTTTCGGGCAATCCTATTCCGCTCTTCACGCAAGGGACATATTGGTACGAAGAACGGCACGAGAACAAAGACAGTGCCCCCACTTACCATATGCGTTTGGTGCCATACTTTATCATCAGCATCGAGAACCACAACAACCGCAGAATTCCAGAGGTCTACATTGACCACAAGACATTCACTAGTAGCATCTCGAACTCGATTTCGCAGGCGTTCAACAGTTCAGGTGGCTCGCGCCCGGAGAAAGACTACAAGTTGAAGAAGGTTAACTTTAGCAGTGCATTTGACAATGAGTTCGTCTCGGAAGGGCTCGTTAAATCCAGTGACGACGAGATTGCGATCAACAACTTGATTACGCCTGACGTCCAGGACACTATTTTGCAATTCACTCAAAAGTGGAGTTTCGCGGTCACAACAAGTGGTTACTTCGTCGCACTGCCTCCGTCAAACTTCAAATTCTTCGACCCTCGCGTTATAGACAAGGAAATAGTTGACGAGTCGCGCATTTCGATCCATTCCGGGTTCGCACGCTTCGCCTTGATTTACCAGGAGCTAATTAAGAACTTAGACAGTTTTAACAAGGTCAGCCGCGAGCAGAAGTTGGCAATCCAGAAAATCGTGCAGGATATGATTACCCGAGAACATTAAGCCCAAAACTGCTCGAGAACATATCGTCCACATTGAGTTCACGCTCGGCAACCTCTTTGAGGAACTCAGTCTTGAACTTCAAGTAGGGGATGTTGACCAGGCTGTCATTCGAAAAACGCGAATCATCAGTAACCTCGCAGGTGCAAAATGCAGGTATCTTCAGGTTGACCACAGGGCTTGTCCGCTCGCACTCCGCAACGATTAAACCGTGGTTCTTGGCGCCAAAAACATCGACGATCCATCCGTCCACGTCATACCAAGTAGAGTAGCGGTTCTTGACGATGGGTTTGCCCCCACGGCGAATTAGCTCTTTAGCGACCATCGGATCTAACACCATCTCGGACTCAAAACGTGTGCCACCCGCACCAGGCCCCTTAACCGTGAGCATTGCCATATCAAACTTGTCGTAATAGTTGTCCAGTATTTCAAGCGGATCTGTAGTTTTACTCATCTTCATCTTGAGCGACATTGACTGAATACGGACTCGAATGCAGTATCCCTCCTTGGACAAGTAGTAGTTCTGGATAATCAAGTTCGCTGGGAAGTCGTCCATACAGGATTGGGGTAACTCTCTGCAGAAGAAACGGCGCTCAAACTCGAAATTTGACTCGAATACTAAATCGGAGGTTCCCATATTTACATTATACCCTATAGCGCGGTGTGATTAATGCAAACTTGTGAAACTATTGTGAAACGCTAGTGTTGCGGATGGAAAATTAGAGTCTACTCGCTAGAATCTGCGTGGTTAAAATCGCCTTCGCACCGACCTCAGATAGCAAATCCATAATCTTGTTGACGTCACGTTTCGGAACCAGAACGCGGACCGCTTTCCAATTCGCAGTGCCCAAATCGGACACAGTGGGCCCCGCAAAACCAGGAGTGATGGCAACTGCGGCACTCAAATTCTTCTCCTCGATGTCGTAGTCCATTAAGACATACTCGTTCGCTCGTATCACACCCTGTAAACGGCGAATCAACACTTGTAATTGTGCAGGCAAGCCCATGGTGTCGGTGCCAGCATATTTCGGCGCAGTGATCAAGACTGCGGTTGAATGCATTATAGGCTCTTCGAAAATCTGCAACCCCGCCTGTTTGAGCGTTGTGCCAGTCGAAACCACATCCGCAATCGCGTCCGCAACACCTAGCTCAACTGCCGATTCAACTGCACCGTCTAGTTTGACAATTTTCGCTGGTGTCACACCCCTCTTGTCAAAATACTTGCCTAGCAACACTGGATACGCCGTCGCAATTCGCTTACCACTCAGGTCAGAGACCGCTTCGAACACACCAGGGCGCGACGCGAACCGAAATGTAGAATCCGCGAACCCTAACTCTAGGCAAGTGCTGGCGTCGGAGTCAGAATCCTCAAGCAGGTCAACCCCCGTGACCCCCGCATCTAAAGTGCCACTTCCGACATACGTGGCAATGTCCCTTGGGCGGAGGTAAAAGAACTGGACATCATTTTGGGCATCATGCAACACTAGTTGTTTCAAATCTGCACGCACTGAATACCCAGCAGACTTGAGCATCTCCACGGCTTTTTCGGATAGTGAACCCTTGTTTGGGACTGCAATTTTAATCGTCATAGCGCCTCATATATCTCTTCGGGTGTAATGTCATTAGCGAGCATCATCACTTGCACATGGTATAATAACTGCGAGATCTCCCCCACCGCGGCCTCTTTACCTTCGAACTCTGACGCCATCCACACCTCAGCAGCCTCCTCAACTATTTTCTTGCCGATTGCGTGCTTCCCCGCGTTAAACTCCTCAACAGTCCGTGATCCTTCAGCTTGTTCTGCAACCTTTAGCTTGAGTTCAGCGTAGAGTGAATCAAACGTCTTCATACTGACCACCTAGAGGCTTGGGTAAAGCGGGAATGCATTCGCTAGTTCATCAACTTTTGCCTTGAGTTTCGCCACATCTGCCGCAGTATGGTTAATCAACGCCTCTGCGATAATATCAGCCACCTGCTCAAACTCCGCATCCCCGAACCCACGTGATGCCAACGCAGGGGTCCCGATTCTAAGACCAGAAGTCACCTTAGGCGGACGTGGGTCAAACGGCACAGCATTACGGTTAACGGTGACACCAATCGACTGCAACAAATCTTCCGCCTGCTGCCCGTCAAGCGATGACTTTCGCAGGTCAACAAGCACGAGGTGAACATCAGTCCCGCCAGTCAAGACGTCCACGCCCGCGGCAACTGCATCTGGCTGGACCAAGCGGTCGGCGATAATCTTCGCACCACGCAGCGTTCGGTCAATCCTGTCCGCAAAGTCAGTCGTCCCTGCCACTTTGAAACATATAGCTTTAGCAGCGATGACATGCATAAGTGGACCACCCTGCTGGCCGGGGAAAACTGCCGAATTAAGCTTCTTTGCGTATTCCTCTTTGGCAAGGATGAACCCTGAGCGAGGACCACCGAGAGTTTTGTGCGCAGTAGAAGACACTACATCAGCGTAAGGCACTGGACTCGGGTGACGTTTAGCAGCGACTAACCCAGCGAAATGTGCCATATCTACCCAGAGCTTCGCGTCAATCTCATCAGCAATTGAACGGTATGCCGCGAAGTCAATGTGCCGAGGATACGCCGACCAGCCGCCAATAAGCACAGTAGGACGCTCACGTAGTGCAATTTCACGCACCTTGTCCATATCAATTCTGAACGTTTGTGGGTCCACTTCATATGCTGAAGGCTGGTAAAACTTGCCCGAGAAGTTAATTTTCATCCCATGCGTTAAGTGCCCACCGTGCGCCAGTGACAGACCGAGAATCTTGTCGCCAGGTGACGCAATCGCGTGCAACACTGCTGCATTTGCTTGAGCACCAGAATGCGGTTGAACGTTAGCATATTCTGCACCAAAAAGCTCTTTCGCACGGTCAATCGCCAAGTTTTCCGCGATGTCCACGACTTCACAGCCACCATAATACCGACTACCTGGGTAACCCTCAGCATATTTGTTGGTCAAAACGCTGCCCTGGGCCTGTAATACTGCAAGCGGCACATGGTTCTCAGACGCAATCATCTCAAGTCCACCACGCTGACGAGCTAACTCATCTTTAAGGACAGCCGAAATCTCAGGATCCAGCACACTAACATCTTGGTTTAATACGGTATCAGTCATTATGCCCTCACTTTCACCTTATGCAATGCCATTCGCGTAGAACTCTTCGAAACTCTCGCGCGACTTGCGGACAATTAACGTAATCACAAGTGCGAGCAGACAAAGCCCCAATATACCTAGTGAAACGAAGAACACTGTGCCAGCGATGTCATGTACCCAACTTGCCCCTGAGTTATTGTCGTCAGAGTTCGTGGCAGCAATAATTGACGCGCGGTTCGTGTCTGAGGCATTTTTAGCCTCTATCGTCTGCTTTGGCTCATCTTTCTTGGGCGTAGAAGTGTTCTCTTGTGTAGGTGCGGTCGTTGCAGTCGTGTCCCAATAGTAATTCTGAGTTCCAGTGGCACTTTGAGTAGACGATGAAGTCGAAGTGCTTGATGTAGAAGTGGTCGTAGCGGCTGGCGCTGGTGCAGGTGCTGGTGCTGGTGCTGGTGCTGGCGCAGGCGGAACTACTGGGTTGTAGGGAGGAAGTGGTGGAAAATAGTCGTCAATATAGTCTGGAGTCACCGTGGCAGAAAACCCATTGTATCGCACTGTGTATACGCGCTCGTTGTCAGGAGAGGCAAGGTATGGGTATTTGTACTGAATGACTAGGTCTGTATAGTGATAACCAACACCAGCACTTGCGGACAGGTGCACTTCGCAGAAACGGTCCATCAAGTCGTCGCCAGGGAATACGTAAAGATCTGCGCATTCGTCATTGGTCTTGCAGTCTAAGGTTGGAGCTGCAGACGATTTGGGAAAAGAATTGCATACTGAGAAATCGGAGTTTGTAGGAATAATGCTAACTATCTCAATACCCTGACCATTACCAAAATGGTTCGTCAACAAGAGATTTGAGCGCAATGAACCTGTGTTTTTCGACAGCTCAACAGTGCCAAGATTAGATGCCGTTACCATAACATTGAGATGATTAACGTAGAACACTGGAGTAGTAACAACGGCGCTCTGTTGATGATTGGTATCGTCGCATGCCATTATCGCTAGTCGAGAACCATCAGTCAAGAAGTGTGGGTCGAACGGCACAAAGATATTATAATTCATCCAACCTTCCCTGTTAGAGCATGATGCACTTGAATTGTCCGTAGCAGTCGTCGCTTTGAAGTAGATGGTGTAATTATTTTTCGTTGCGTCAGGTGCAACAAGATCGATTGCAATAGCTTGATTATCGCCAGCACAGATCGCGTCAACATCGTTCTCACATGAAACAGGAACTACTGATGCGCTATTTTCAACAGAACTGAACTCCATCATCGGGTTAAAGTCGTCAATATTGGTCGAAGTGAGGTAGGATATTATTTCGACTCCTGAATTTATTGAATAGGGCACTGCTTCAGCTTGAGGTGAAACGCTTGGGGTCGATTGTGCGGACTGCGAAGGAAGTGGTGGGGCAACTATAGCGGCATTCTCACTCACGCCTTTAGTGGCATCAGGAAGCGTAGGGACTGCGGACACATCTCGAATAATTTGCGACTCTTTTGGCTCAGACACATCATCTGTTTTGGGTGTTTCGGGCACCAATTGCTTGACTTCATCTATCAGCGTCTTAGTGTTTTCGTCAAATTTCGTAGCGTCGGACTCAGCAGAGGACAACATTGCCGTCGCGGAGGCAGCTATTAAAAAGGCAGAAAGCATCGCCAGCAGCAAGAAAACACGAACTGCAGTAGACATCTTATTAAGTTTTGCCATAGTTACCTCCTACTATTTTCACTAGTGTAGCACATTTTTGCTCAAGAGTTAAATCGACTTGTGAAGTTTTTGGGCATATTGGTTTCGTGGAGTGCAACATTAGCGTTGAGCCTCAAGTCGTAGCAGTATTTCGGCTTGCGTGAGCCCACGAGACACCTTTAGCCGCGTGATAATTTCGTCGTCAGTTGCTTCAAGGGTCAGCACTTGCTTCGGGGTGCCAAACAGTTGCGAAAACACTGCGCTAACCTTGCTCCAGAGCGGTATCTCGTGGACTACACATTCCACACCTGTGCTTGACGCGCGGGCAACGATTTCCTGCACCTTAGCAAATATCAACGGGAACATCATCTCTTCGTGTTGTTTGAGTGCTACCGGGTCGCCGAAGAGGGTGTCCCCCAGCGCTTTGCGGTCTTCTGGAGTGTTGGCGATGCCAGTTTCATCAAGGACTTGATGTGCCACTTCGTCGTAGTCTACCCGTATCGCGGTTTTGCCGTCACTCGCTAGTTGGGCAACAAGTTTCGTCGAGCGCGTCGTCTTGCCGGTGCCTATCCGCCCCGTGATTACTATATGTTCCGTCATAACACTGGTGTAGCACAACAGGGCGTCAATTTGGCGTCCCCTGTCATCCTTGGGCTTGTCAGTCCCGTGTCATTCTTGGGCTTGTCCGTCCCATGTCATCCTTGGGCTTGTCAGTCCCATGTCATCCTTGGGCTTGTCCCGAGGATCCACGCGTCAGTCATACCATTATAGACCCTCGGCATAAAGCCAAGGGTGACACACACCACTACTGTCATCCTTGGGTTTGTCCCGAGGATCCACGCGTCAGTCATATCATTATAGACCCTCGGCATAAAGCCAAGGGTGACACACACACCACGTCACCTGTCATCCTTGGGTTTGTCTCACGCGGCGCTGAATTCGGCAAGTTGACGTGATGGTGCGGGCGGTGCTATACTAGTGGTATGTTGATGATAAAGAACCTATATAGTAAGACTAACCTGATTGTGCGCATCTTGATTGGTATTGTTGTCGGTGTGCTTTTGGGTGTGCTCGCGCCTTCGTGGGCTGGAATATCAATTTTAGGTGAAGTGTTTGTTAGCGCGCTGAAGGGTATTGCGCCCCTCTTGGTCTTCATCTTAATCTTGTCAAGCATTGCGGGCTACAAAAAAGGGCAAGTGTCTTACGTCAAAAACGTGGTTATTCTATACTTGGTGGGCACATTCCTCGCGGCAGTGGTGGCAAATTTCGCGGATCTGATTTTCCACGTTTCAGTCACACTAGACGGCGTAGAAAAAGCGACGAAAGAGGCGCCACAAGAGTTTACCGATGTCATCACGAATCTAATTTCGTCAATATTCGTCAATCCAATCACAGCGCTTTCTACTGGCAACTATCTATCTATCTTGTTCTGGTCAGCGCTAATAGGCTTCGCGATGCGTGAAATTGCACCTCAAGTTGCCACCGAAATGTCAATCCTCTCCGAAGTTGTTAACAAAATGGTGCGCTGGATAATAAACACGGCGCCGATAGGAATTGCAGGGCTAGTCTTTCATTCCGTTGCTACTTCTGGGTTCGCTGGCATTATGCAATATGGTGCGCTGGTGCTTCAGATTTGTGGATGTATGCTGTTTGTTGCCTTCATCGTCTACCCGCTAATGGCCTTTGTCATACTCCGTCAGAACCCATACCCGCTAGTGTTTTACACCTTAAAGCAGAGTGCAATTCCAGCATTCTTTACTCGCTCTAGCGCCGCGAACATACCAGTCAATATGAAGTGCTGCGATGACCTCGGGTTGAACAAGCAGTCATACTCGATCTCGATACCGCTCGGTGCAACGATAAATATGGGTGGCGCGGCGATCACCATCACTCTGATGACCCTAGCGGCGGTGAACAGTCTCGGAATGCATGTCAGCATCACCTACGCGATAATCCTGTCAATACTATCAGCTTTGGCGGCGTGTGGCGCTTCAGGGGTTGCCGGCGGTAGTTTACTGCTCATCCCACTAGCGTGCAACTTATTTGGCATTTCCACCGACGTGGCGATGCAGATTGTTGCCATCGGGTTCATTATAGGTGTCATTCAAGACTCCGTCGAGACTGCCTTGAACTCGTCGACTGACCTGCTCTGGACCAGTGTTTCTGAGTTCCACCATCGCATCAAGAATGGCGAGAAGTTGAAAATCAAGGAGCTACTCAAGTTCATCGACAAATAGGCTGAATTCCAATCGCTAACGCAACACCCAACCGAGCGATTGCGTAGATCCTCGGCATAAAGCCAAGGATGACACATTACCCCACTACTGTCATCCCTCGGCATAAAGCCAAGGGCAGGCGCGGGCTTGTCCGTCCCATGTCATCCTTGGGCTTGTCCGTCCCATGTCATTCTTGGGCTTGTCCCGAGAATCCATATTGGGTCAGTGTGTCCATAGATCCTCGGCATAAAGCCAAGGATGACACCATGCGAACTGCGAATGAAGTTAGTGCTATACTAGTGATGTTAATGTTGTTCGGCGCTGCGAGGCGTTGACGTTATATTATTGAAAGGAAGACATGGCGAACGCAAATGATATTAAGAATGGCGCGGTTGTAAAAGAAGGCAACGATTTATGGATGTTTATTGAATTCCAGCACGTTAAGCCAGGGAAAGGCCCAGCATTCATCCGCACGAAGCGCAAGAACGTGATGACAGGGAAAGTAGTAGAGAAGACCTACAACCCCAATGAAAACCTGGAGTTCACGAACATCGACCGCAAAAATATGCAATACACTTATAATGACGGCGCAAACTATGTTTTCATGGACACTAAGACTTTTGAACAGGCTGAGATTTCCGAGACTGTGGTTGGTGACGACCGTAAATACTTGACCGAGGGTGAGACTGAAGTAACCGTGGCATTCCACGAAGGTAACGCACTATTTATGGAGCTGCCACTCAGCGCAAATGTCACTATAAAATACACTGAACCTGACAACCAGGGGAACTCCGCGAACGCACGCCTCAAGCCTGCGACCTTCGAAAACAGTGCTGGTGAGGAATTTGAAGTCCAAGTGCCTGGGTTCATCGAGATTGGTGACAGAATAGTCGTCGACACGCGCACCAACGAGTTCAAAGAGCGCCTCAAAAAGGCGTAGTGACCCTAAATGACTGACACCACTAGCCCAAGAACCCTGCGCAAACAAGCGTTCAGGCTAGTATATGAGTCCTTAGCGTTAAAGTGCACAGTCGCGGAGATTGTAGAAAAGCACAAGACTGCCGCCGACGAGTTGCCACACGAGTTCGACGCGGTGTCCCCGCAACTTGAGGACCTACTTAATATGGTCGCCACGTCCGAAGAAGAGAACCTTGAGAAAATACGTCAGGCGACGAAATACGGCAGTGTGACAGGGATTGGCAAAGTGGACTTAGCAGTTCTTCTAGTGGTGCTAACCGAAAATCAAGGCGGACTAGACAAGTCGATTGCGCTGACCGAAGGAACGAAACTAGCGGACATCTATGGTGCAACTGACAAATCCCCCGATTTCGTACACGCTATCCTGTCGAAGGTCTGTGCCTAGAAGAGCTCGACGAGGTGTTTAACCATTGCTGAAACTGCCTGTGACCGGTGGCTAATCTTCTGCTTCATTTCTGGTGTAACTTCAGCAGTCGTCTTCCCCTCGAGTTCGGTGTCCTCAAACGCGTCGGGAACAAAAATAGAGTCATACCCGAAGCCATTTTCACCGCGCATTTCATGTATAATCCGACCGCGCATTTCGCCAAAAGTCGTCGTATGCTCCTGAGCCCGAACCAGACCGACTAGCGCGCAACAGGTCGTAAAGTGCGCGCCACGCAGTCTGCAAGGAACATCTTCAAGTTGCCGTAGTAGCAGTCGATTATTGCCCAAGTCGTCGCCGTGCACTCCACTCCATCTAGCACTCAAAACACCTGGTGCGTTACCCAGCAGGTCAACAATCAGCCCAGAATCGTCCGCGAGCGCTGGTATCCCCGTCTTGTCAAAGTAGTATTGCGCCTTGATTAGTGCATTTTCCTCGAAGGTGGCACCGTCTTCTACGGGTTCTGGTAGGTCAAAAGTCGCAGCATTCACTATCTGCCCGGTCAGGTCACCTCCTAAACGCTCCTCAAGGATGCCTTGAATCTCGGACAACTTCTTCGCATTGTTAGTCGCGAGTAGTAATTTGGGGGGCATCATCTAGCTCGACAACTCCAATAATTTGCAAATCAACGCCTTCTGGGCATATTTACGGAACTCCGCCTCTTCAAACACTGCAGACTGCGGACCGTCGAAGACGTTAGTAGAAACCTCTTTTTCGCGATACGCAGGTAGACAGTGCATAAACAGCGCATTCTTGTTCGCCAACTTAATGTTGCAGGAGTTTATCTGATACTTGTAGAACGCCTTTGCGCGCACCTCAACTTCAGAAGAGTCCATCCCCATCGAGAGCCAGGCGTCCGTTGTGATCAAGTCGGCGCCAGTCATCCCCTCTTCAAGGTTGTCAGTCAGTAGCACCTCAACATCATTTGCTTTTGCGAGCACTTTTGCGTCGTCAACAACCGTCCGAGAAGGCCAAAACTCCTTCGGGGCAACAATCCGCACGTTCAAACCTGCATTCGCGCACCCCAGCAAGTAAGAGTGTGCCATATTGTTCGCGCCGTCGCCGAAGTATGCCACCGTTTTCCCTGACAAGCGGGCAACTTTTTCTGCTGCCGATAGCTTTGAGTACTCGGAATCTGGGTCGACAAACCCATTGGGCAACAAATTCTGAAGGTCACCGATCTGTGCAAGTGCAGCGAGATCAGCCAGAACTTGACATGGGTGAAAAGTGTCGGTCAGCGCGTTTATCACTGGTTTCGCGGAGTTAACAGCCATCTGCTCCATAGCGTTCTGGGAATAAGTGCGCCAGACGATTAGGTCTACCATTCGCTCTAACACATGGGCAGTATCATTAATCGGCTCCCCGCGGCTGAGTTGAGACGTCGCAGAGTCAATGATCATGGGGTATCCACCGAGTTCATAGACACCCGTAGCGAACGAAACCCTGGTCCTTGTGGAGTTCTTGTCGAAAATTATCGCGGCACTCTTGCCCTCTAGTGGTCGCCTAAAATGTGGGTCAAGCTTGAACTCTAGTGCCATTTTCAGGACATCGGTGTATTCCAAATGCGTCAAGTCGTCGTCACGCAAAAAATGCCGAGTGCTTGAAGTTCCACCTCGAGTCATCGACGATTTTGAAGTTGTCTTGTAATTATGCACCACTCCCCCCTTCGCTAGTGTTGGACTTCGCGTTTGTTGCGCTCTTGGCAGCGGTTTTAGTACTACTGACCGCACCACTTTGCTCAGTAAAAACGGTGGTCACTGCGTGCACGATAACTTTTAACGCTTGCATCAATACTGACAAGTCAATGTTGTAGGCTGGTGCGATACGCAGAGTGTTCGGGTTTACACTGTTGACGATAACGCCGTCCTCTAGGCACTTTGCTGCCACCTCAGCCGACCGATTCGCAGTAAGCTCAATACCAATTAGACTGCCCAGTCCGCGGACTTGCTTAACAAACGGGCTCTGACTATTTTTCACAATCTCCTCAACAAAACCTTTCATCATCCCTGACTGCACCAGTAGTCGATCGTCTTCAATAGTCTTAATCACCTCGAGAGCCGCAGCACACGCCAGCGGATTGCCCCCAAAAGTCGTTCCGTGGTCGCCGGGCGCAAGTGTTTCTGCCGCCTCACCGATTGCAATCACTGCGCCAATTGGGAAACCACCCCCAAGTGACTTCGCTAGTGTAACCACATCGGGAACAATGCCAAACTGCTGGAAACTAAACCATGTGCCAGTCCGCCCCATACCAGTCTGCACTTCATCGACAATTAGGAGTGCACCGACCTCACTTGAAACTTCACGCGCCCGCTTGATGAACTCTGCGTCTAACGGCAGTACCCCCGCCTCGCCTTGAACACACTCGAGAATAATCGCAGCCACCTCAGATGACTTTACTGCCTTCTCAAGCGACTTGACGTTCGCGGAAATGAACTTGACATTGGGCATTAGCGGACTGAACGGCGCGCGGTATTTCTCATTTGACGTCACGCTAAGACTACCGATAGTCCTACCGTGGAACGAATTATTCAAGGCGATGATTTTGCCGTCCGGACGCCTCTTCTTCGCGATTTTGAGCGCGGACTCTACAGATTCAGTGCCTGAACTGGTCAGCAACACCCGTTTCTCGCCATCAACATTGACCAATTCGCAAAGTTTCTCCGCCAAGTCAGTCTGTTGTTTCGTCGTGAAAAAGTTCGAGACATGCATTAGACTACTCGCTTGCGCGGCAATTGTTCTACTCAAACGCGGGTGCGAGTGCCCCAAACAGTTTACCGCGATGCCTTGTATCAAATCCGTAAACGCGCGCCCACTGTGATCAAAAACGTAGGACCCCCTAGCCCGCGAAATCACCATTTTCGGCATGCCAAAGTTCTTCATATAGTTCTTCTCATACACCTCTAAAACCTTGTTCTCCATATTTCCCCCTTCAGTCAAGCCCTTCTTTAACATTGCGCGTCTCGTCGGCATATTTCAGGCGACTGCCACGTAAAACAATTGTCCCGATGCCACTCGTGGTAAAAATCTCCTCCAGCAACGAATGCTGTTTGCGACCGTCAATCACGTGTGCCGCAGCAACATTATCACTCACCGCGTCAAGGCAGGCGGACATTTTAGGAATCATACCAGACTGCAGACGTGGCAACATTGAATATAAGTCATCCGTGCCAATCTGACTAATCAAGCTGTCCTTGTCCGGGTAGTCCGAATAAAGCCCCTCCACATCGGTAAGTATCACCAATTTCTTCGCGTCGAGTGCCTGCGCAAGCTTCCCAGCAGCCACATCAGCGTTCACATTTAGCACCTCCTGGGGGTCCGACACATTTGGTGCGACCGTCGAAATCACGGGTATGCGGTTCTGGTCAAGCAAATCAAGCACTGCACTTGGATCAACCGACACTATGTCCCCCACTAGCCCGAGCTCAACAGTGTTGTCATTATCATCTCTAGTCAGTTTACGAGTCGCTTTGAACAACCCACCATCCTCACCAGACATCCCGATTGCGAGCCCCTTCTTCTTCGGGGAGTTCGAGTTTATCATACCCACCAACTCACGGGAAATTTTGCCAGTCAGCACCATCCGCACGACGTCCATCGCCTCTGGAGTGGTCACCCTAAACCCACCTAGGAACTCCGTTTCAATCCCGAGCTTCTTTAACATCGAGGAAATCTGTGGCCCACCGCCATGGACAACTACTGGTTTCAGCCCTACAGAATGCATGAACAAGATGTCCCTAGCAAACGAGTCCCTCAACTCGTCGGACACCATTGCGTTACCGCCGTATTTCACGACGACGACACTACCAGAGAAGGATTGAATCCAAGGCAACGCCTCAACTAGCGCGGCAGTTTTGGTTTCAAGTCGTGTCTCAGTCATTATTTTTCGATCAAGTTAAACGAGCTCAACACTTTCTCCTCCTTTGCGCAGTCCCAGTTCAGTATCTGCTGGTTTATTGAGTCGACAACCTCTTTTGCGCCAGGCACATCACCTGAAGGTGCAGGTATCAGATAGCTCTTGGTTGGCACCTCATTTTTCTCCTTCTGCACCTTGAACTCGTCTTTTGCAAGCGCTAGATCAGCCTGAAATGATGGGTTACTCTGCAGTCTAGCAAATGTGGTCGCCGCAACTTCACGTCCAGCCAGCACGTCCGACATCCAGTGAACATTACAAACAACACGGCTCTCAGCAAATTGGCGTGCCCGCGTCATGATTTTTGTCGTGTCCTCAGGGTCAACTTGGCTTAACACAAGCCCCATAGCATAGGCGTGCGAAGTGTGCCCCGAAGGATATGCGCCATTTTTACTCAGACTCACTTCATCGGCTGGGGTGCAGGTCGCCTTACTGATCCCTAGGTCAGGATGGTCTGCCGAATATACGAACGGACGCGTCTTCATTTGTGCCACTTTCATCGCACCGGAGACAGCATTCGAAGTGGTGGCAGTGCGTAGCACTAGTGCGTATAGGTGCGGAGTTTCAGCTTCGGAGATGTTAACACCAATTGCGCAGTTGAACTCACAAGATGCAGCACTATTGTCGAGCCTAGCGTCAAGTGCGGCAAGTGCCCAGCGGTCAGTGCCTTTTAGGTCAGCAACACTTTTCGCTACTGCTACGTCCCCGAGGTCATTGTCAGCGCCAAGTTTCGGTGGTAGACCTAGAAACTGCGTCGAATCGGGTAACTCTTGATCAGGAAGATACCCTGAAAGCCCACCATGCGAATCACGCTCAGCGCTTCCCAGGTCAGTCGCAGCGCTCAAGTCTGCGCCAATTGCCCACTGACCCAGCACAGTGTCAGGTGCCTGCTGTTTTAAGTTTGACGACACAACGAGGGTGCCCACAACGGATAGTGCAACGGTTATCACAACTACAACTACATATTTAACATACTTCATACCACTAGTATAGCACCGCACGCACCATCACGTCAACTTGCTGGCCAGACCTTGTCGAGGAAACGTGAACGCATACGATTTGCCCTCGAGTCAGGTAGCTTCGCTCGCGAAAAACTCATCACCAACTGCCGTTTCGCACGTGTGACCCCAACATAAAGTAGACGGCGTTCCTCCTCAATCGCGTATTCATCTTTTGCCCTAGAAATCGGAACTTGTCCGTCACTTAGCCCCACCAAAAACACGCACTCCCACTCCAGTCCTTTCGACGAGTGCAGGGAAACCAGTGCAACACCGCTCGAAAAGTTGACTTCCTTATCCTGTTCAACTTCCCGAATGTGGCGGTCGTCCTTCTTGATGAAACAAGGTATTTTCATAGCGCGAAGCTCAGTAGCAAACACTTGAAGTTGCAAATTAGTGCGCGCCAATATGGCAATGTCCTCAATCCGGAACGCCGAGGAATCCAGTAGTTTAGCAATCATCTGCGCAGTGCGCTTCGCTTCTTCAACATCATTCGGATACTCCTTCCAGACCACTGACTTGCCTTCATCTTTGGCCTTCGAGGTCAGCTTTAGTGGCTCAAACCCTTCCCGACCGCGCAGTTTAAGAATCCTGTTGGCGAGGCGCACTATTTGCGGGGATGAACGGTAGTCATTAATCAGATTGACACGCTCGGGTGCAGTCTGGTTGGGATACTTCGGCTTGAACTTGTCCTTGAAATTGAGCAGAAACTCAGGTGTAGCACCTGTGAACGAGTAAATCGTCTGCGAAGGGTCTCCGACTACGCAAAGTTCCCGACTAGGGCCGAGCCATGCCTCCAGAAGCGTTTGCTGCAGCGGTGAAACGTCTTGGTACTCGTCAACAATAATGTGCTTGAACTCGTCCCGTATGGCATCCCTGACCTCTTGAAACTTGTGGATTACGTAGATCATCAAGAGTAGGACATCTTCAAAATCGATTAGCCCACGCTCAGACTTAATGTCATCATACGTGCTGAAAATGCGCGCGAAACTGGTGGCACTGATTGGCGCGGCGATGTTTCTCTGTGATGTTTCAGCGATCGCGGGGTATTGTGAAGGGGAAATTAGCGACACCTTCGCCCAGGAAATCTCGTCAGCAATCGCACTCGCCTCGGCGGTGGAAATCTCGAAGTCATGATACTCCGCAGCGTCTATTATGTGCGGCAACTTGTTAGTCTCGAGCTTGGGGACGTCACGCCCCACGTATTTTGGCCAGAACTTGAGCAACTGGCGTAGCGCGCAGGAGTGGAAAGTTGCGACCGTGGCGTCAGAAATACCGAGCGCCCCCAGCCTTTCAAGCATCTCACGTGCCGCCTTCGCAGTGAAGGTCACCGCGAGCACCTCGTTCGACTTCCAGGCACTACTTCGGACAGCATAAGCTATACGGTGGGTTATAGTCCTCGTTTTCCCAGTCCCCGCACCAGCAACTATTGCAACAGGCCCTGAAATCGCCTTGGCAGCAGACTTCTGGTTCTCGTCTAGCCCATCTAGAACCTCCATAGCATCGTCAATCATCTTCACAATTTTAGTATACTACAACACTACGTCACGTTATGCAGAATGTGCAGCGTGGTTAATAAGTCCTCATTTAATACTGCCTCGAACGTGAGCCTCTCGTGGGTCGTTGGGTGCTCAAATGCCAGGCGCCTAGCGTGTAAAAATGGGCGCTGTAGGCCGAATGTCTCGTGGGCCCGACCATAAACGGTGTCACCGACTAGCGGGTGCTTCAGTGCCGAAAAATGTACTCTAATCTGGTGAGTGCGTCCAGTTTCGGGGTGAACACGCAGCAACGAATACTGCTTACCCCCGTGCTCAAACTCTTCATCAACCTCATATCTAGTGACAGCAGTCTTACCGTCGTCAACGACCGCAAACTTCAGGCGATTATTGGGGTGACGGCCAATCGGTGCATTTATTTTCGCCCTCTTCTTGTTCAGGATGCCGTGCACTAATGCCAAATACTCCTTCTCAACCTCGTGCGCGCTAAACATCCCCTTCAGCTTCTGGAAAGTGTCTTCATTCTTCGCGAGCACCATGAGCCCAGTGGTCCCAACGTCCAAGCGCGAAACCACCCCTTGGCGCCACTTATCCCCCGAAGTGTTAATCTCTACGCCAAGTGCAGCTAGCTCAGCGCAAACGTCCGGCCCACGGAAACTCTCGGCTTTATGCGCAATCATCCCTGCAGGTTTATTCACAACCACTATATCTTCATCTTGATAAACGAGCGCCAGTTTAGGGCTGTCATCACGCGACTTTTCGTCCAAATCTTCCATCACTGCCACCTCCACGTGCACTCATTTCCTGACGACTTCGAGCACTTTAACACTCTCTAGGCCCACTGGCATCGCGACTTCGTGAACTTTCACTGGAGAGTCCGAATACTTCTTCAGCTTGTATTTCGCGTCCTCAAGCTCATCTTCAACACGTGCACCCTTGAGTGCCAGCAAACTACCGCCGGGCACCAGAAAGGGCATACACCAGGGCAACAATCTCTTCACAGGTGCGACTGCACGAGCGGTCACATAATCCATTTTTGGCAACATCTCGGACTGGATAGCGTCTTCGGCGCGGGCACGGACAACTTCAACATTTTTCAGGTCGAGGCGGTCTTTCACGTCATTCAGCCAGTCAACTCTACGCAGCATCGAGTCAAGTAGATACACCCTCACTTCAGGCAGCATACACGCGACCACTACACCAGGAAATCCAGCGCCAGAACCGACGTCAAGAAGTTTAACATCGCCCTTCGACTTTGCGGGATCCACCAATTTTGCCACCGCAGCCGAGTTCAGGATGTGCCGCTCCCATATTTTGTCCATTTCTTTTGGTCCTACTAACCCGCGAAGTTGCCCTTCTTCTTGTAAAAAACTATCAAAGAGCTCCAATTTTTGGAAACTCTCACCAAAGAACGCCTTTATCGCGGTAGAATCAACTATTCCAGTAGTGTAGCACAAATGGACTATCTACGATGTGTCCTGTAGTAGTTAATCAGATTTTGGGTGGAAGCATCTTGTGCAATAAGCGCACTGTTGTCCTTACTGATTGCTGGGTAAATCTGCATCGCCAAGACCTTGCCGAGCTCGACGCCCCACTGGTCAAACGAATTGAGCCCCCAAACCACGCCTTGCACGAATGTAATCTGCTCATATAATGCAATCAACGCGCCAACAACTTCAGGGGTCAAGCTGACTGCCATAATTGACGTCGTCGGACGGTTGCCCTCGAAAACCTTAGCATTGACTAGGTCGGGGCGCACACCTTCTGCCTCAACCTCCTCCTTGGTCTTCCCGAACGCCAATGCCTTAGTCTGCGCAAAGAAGTTAGCGAGAAACAGCTCATGGACATCGTTAACTTCATCACCTTTCGCGCCGTAGTCCTTCGACGGGTGCACAGGGTTCGCGACGGCGATAAAGTCGGCTGGAATTAGGCGTGTCCCTTGGTGAATAAGCTGATAAAACGCATGCTGACCATTGGTGCCAGGCTCGCCCCAGAATATCTCACCAGTATGCACATCAGTTCGGGTGCCATCTTTGCGGATAGTCTTACCGTTAGACTCCATCGTCAGCTGCTGCAAATAGGCGGGGAAACGATGTAGATACTGATTATAGGGCAAGACCGCGTGTGAATGCGCACCCCAGAAGTTCACGTAAAACACATTGAGCATCCCCATTAGTACAACCGCATTATTCCGGAAGTCCGAATTCTTGAAGTGCTCGTCAATTTGGTGAAAACCGTCCAGGAAACGCCTAAAGACACTTTTACCGTAGACAATCGCGAGGGCAGTTCCGACCGCCGAATCCACAGAATACCGTCCACCGACCCAGTTCCAGAAGCCAAACGCGTTGTTGGGGTCGATTCCGAACTCCTCGACTTTATCCAGTGCAGTAGATACCGCGATGAAATGTTGCCGCACAGCACCTTTTGAGTCGAAGATGCCCTTCTTTGCGAGCTCGTCAATTAGCCATTTCTTCGCCAGGCGCGCGTTAGTTAGCGTTTCGAGTGTTGTGAACGTCTTGGACGCAACGATAAAAAGGGTTGTCTCCGGGTCAAGGCCTTTAAGTTTTTCCGCCAGGTCCGTGGGGTCGATGTTAGAGACAAATTTCGCCGTGATGTCAGAGTTTGCCGAGCCACGGAGCGCTTCGTACACCATCACAGGGCCTAGGTCGGAGCCACCGATACCGATGTTGACGATGGTTTTGAACTGCTTCCCAGAAATCGAGCGCCATACACCAGCTCTAACTTTCTCCGCAAAGTCATACATCTTGTTCAGCGTTTTGTGCACATCACCAATTACGTCCTGCCCATCGACAATCAAGCTGCCTGACATAAACTCAGGGTCACGCAACGCAGTGTGCAAGACTGCGCGGTCTTCAGTGTTGTTAATGTGCTTGCCAGAGAATTGGGCGTCGATTGCACCTTTTAGTCCGACTTCATCCGCGAGTTCAGCGAACAGGTCTAGGGTCTGAGCGTCGATCAAGTTTTTAGACAGGTCGATAAACAGGGGGCCTGCCGAGAAGCTAAAATCTCGCGCCCGGTTAGGGTTCTGGTTGAATGCGTCACGGAGACTCACATTCGCCAACTCACTTTTTTTTGCGGCCAACTTTTTCCAAGCGGCAGTTTCACTTGCGTATACGGTCATATTACTCCTTCGTTAATACATCACTAGTATAGCACTAACTTCATTCGCAAATTTTCCTCCGGAATAATTTGACGAATTCAGTAAGTGCTATTCATAACAGATTTAACTTCGAGAGGAAGAACCGCGCGCTCGTGGGTGGGTGGGTGCGTCTCAGGGTCCCACGCGCTAGCGCGGGTGGACGCCGAGCTCTCCTTCCGCTTATTTGCCAAACTCGCAAGCGAGTTTGACCTTATTTCACTTCATTCGCAAATTTTCCTCCGGAATAACTCGCGCCCAGCGGAGTCGGATCAGTGGGCATCAAGCCACTTCGCGCGCTCGAACTCATCTAGCAACTCGCCGTCAACAAAAAAACTCGGGGTACTAGGTATCACATTCTTCTCGCGCAGCTCATGCCCTTTCGCAAGTTGTGCTTGAATAAGTGTATCTTCGAGGTTGGGGTCGAACTCTAGTGCTGCGATATTCTTAACCGTGGCATCGCTGGCACCAACCTCATCTGCAAGTGCGGCCAGGCTGGCAAACTTAGCGAGCGCGGGGTCGAACCTTTGACCCTCATGCGGCTGGACACCTCTGACAAAGAGCTTAGTGATGTATCTAAAATTCAGGTCTGACTGCGACTCGTTCAACTTCTGCGCCGCTAATGCCGCCCTAGCGCTGTAATGATAACCGTTAGAATACTGGTCAATCCAGGCGATTGCGCGATACTGCAAACTGATGGTGCCGCGGTCAACAAGTTCACGTAACTTTTCACTGAACCGGCTCTGGAACATACCGCAAAAAGGGCACAGGAAGTCAACATAGACTACAACTTCGTGCTCGACAGATGTAGACTTCTGGTCAACGTTAAGTATGATCTCGGGGTCGTTCTTCATGTCAATAGTATAGCACAGAACCTCATTCGCAAGGTCCCCAGTGGGGCGAATGTCACCCTTGGGCAAGGGGTATTCCCATGTCACCCTTGGCTTTATGCCGAGGGTCCAGGGTGGCTTGATGTGTGGATCCTCGGGACAAGCCCAAGGATGACAGTAGAGGGGTCAGTGTGCCCGAGGATGACAGTAGAGGGGTCAGTGTGCCCGAGGATGACATGGTGGGGTGTCAAATCACCACAGGCCGTTGGTGAGCTGCGCCTGTATCGTGCCCGTGATGTTCGTCGCACCGCTAGTAGATGTCCACACGAGTCCCGCGAGCATGTGTTCTACTGCCTCCGACGTCTGCAAAGTGCTCGCGGTTAGGGTCAATGTTTTGTTACCCGCTTGCGCGTCCGTAGGCCCAGTAGCGGTCCACCCCGCTGGTGTTGCGGGCGCGGTCAGACCGCTCGGGTAGGTCAATGTAACAGCAGAGATACCTGTCCACGCATGCTCTACATATGGTCCTTGCGCTCCTGTGGCATCTTGCGCATTGCAGACTGACCCCGACTTGGTGTATCCGACTGGACATATGCTAGTGCTAGGCAGTGGTATTGAGGACGCACCCGCTAGTGTGTATTCATACTGCCCGGCGGCGAGCCCTGCGCTGCGTTGGACGCGGTATTTCACAGGGTCATTGCTGGCGTCGAGGTATTCGAAGTTACGCGGTAGCACAATGGTCTTGTTGCCCTGTGTGGAGCGCACAGTAATATCAACTTCGCCTGGACTTCCTGCGGGTATTGTGCACTTGTACTCAGTGTCGGTATTAGAAACCATAGAGCAGACTGTGGCACCAACCTTCACTTGATCAACAGTCGTCATCTTATTCCCCGTGATGGTCAGGACTTGCCCCGCAGCGAACTTTGGCCCCTCAAACGGCGCTGAGCCAGTAACATAGAAATCAGTAGCCCCGACCGCTTCGTATCCGTTAGTGAGTGTTTGGAGTAGTGTATTCTTGTAGTAAATGTAGATGTTGTACTTGCCTGTCCCTAGTGTCGCCCCAGTGTCGCAAGTTAGGCGTGTAGTGGAAATAATCGTCAGATTTGTGCACCCAGTCGCATCACCTTCAGAAGTGCCGACCTTCACTGAGAGCGGATTGATCAAGAAACGGTCCTTATCAACGATGTAGTTCTGTATCAGTTCGTCATCGCTAAGTGCACGGTTATACAGCCTCACAGAATGCATTGTGAAACCCCTCGCGTTAGCTGCACCTTCGCCAGATGTTCTCGAGCCCACAGTAAATGGCCTCGACATATCAGTGTTAAGTGATACAGCCGCTGTACCGTTATATTGTAAGTCACCAGAATAAAGCGCATCGACACCGTTTACAAAACCTGATGCACCTATAATGTTACCGCTTGCATCAGAAATTTGACCGCCGTTATATCGGAACCCCGCAGTGATTGGTTGTGATGACTGGAAAAGTTGTGGAAAATGGCTTGAAGGGTTAGGAATCGCCACATCTGCATAGTAACCATTTAGTGGGTTGAACGTAGTATGATACGACATTGAGAACATTTTTTGATTAGAACTACTTCCATACCCCGCGAGACCATAATGACTGCCATTCCATGAAGTCCAGTTTTCTGGCGTGTCATAAACCACTTCCATTGTCCTCGCGCTGCTGCCACTTGGCAATGTGCCATCCAACGAGTCAGTAGTAGCATAATAGTTACCGGCAACAGATCCAACATTCCAGCCATTTGAGCTCCAGGCTGAGGCAGAGCCAGTTTTTGTTAGCGCAAACCCATGAGTGTTCGGTGAAATATTCGCCCATGTTGTAGGTGAATTAGAGTGCCGTCTGTCACCGAGCCCAGTGTTGTCGATAGCGTCGTACTGAAGCACAAGCCCGTTTTGTACATAGTCAGAGGCGGAGGCATACGGGAAGTTCGTGCCGTTGAGCGTCAATGTGGTGGAAGTGCTCGCAGGTCCAACGTTAGGCGTATTGCTAGAAACTGTGGTCGCACGGTAAGTTATGGCGTTTGGCAGTGACACCTCAAGTCCGTCATAGCTAACAGTCACATTTTTCGAGCCAGCAGATTGCGCGGGAGCATCACAGCTGATAGCCTTGGTCGAGTTCAGAGTGATATTTGTGCAGGGCAAACCGCCGACCGTGACTTGTGGGGGGCTCAGAAAGCGCGCCTTATCTATTGTAGCATTTTTGTCAATCTCTTCAGGTGTCAGCACTTTATTATATAGGCGCACCGACTCAATTGTGAAGCCTTTGGCGTTAGATGCCCTATCACCATAGGCTCTTGCACCAACCAAAAATTGCTGATTACTTGGAGTATTGAGAGTATTGTTACCTTCTAAGAATGCTAAACCCTTTGTTGCGGTCAATTCTACGCCGTTAATAAACCCCTTAGAATTGGTATTCATAACACCACCAGCATAAGAAAATGATGAAGTAATCAGTTGTGAACTTTGAGTGATCGCTGGAAAATTGTTTTTTGCGTCCGCATATGAAATCTTGGCATCTGCATAGCAGCCGTTTATTGGATTGTAAAGACCTCCAACAAAACTTATACCGAACAGTTGGTCTCTAGAGCAAACCCCATATCCCGCTAGCCCTTGCCATGGATTTTGGTTCCAGTTATTCGACGACCAATTTGACGGTGTCTTGAAAATCACTTCAAATGTTCTAGCACAGCCACCAACTGGCTGGAGACAACCGGAATTGTTGGCATCACCTAGACCAGCATCCGCAAACAGCGCGTCGCTACTTGTCCCCGAAGTGGTCTGGAAATATGTACTTGCACTAGCTCCAATCTCATAGCCTTTATCCACCCAAGTGCTACCGCTAGGATTCTGCACAGTTAGGTCGAGGTCGGATTTGGTCGTAGTCTTCGGCGAAATGTTCTTCCAGGTGCCAGTATTTGAAGAGTGCGCCTGGTCACCGAGACCAGTGTTGTTAATACCATCGTAGTGCAGCACCAAATTGCCCAGCGCAACATAGTCAGTCGTCTGGTTCAGCGCGGGGAACCCCGACCCCTGGACGACAATGCGGTCGCCACCAGTTGTGTTCGCTGCATTCGGCGACACCTTCGTGATGCATATCTCCTGCTCACCAGCCCCTGCACAGTTCGCCGCCTGCGGAGTGACCCCCAGCATTCTCAGCACACCCCCGTCAGTTACGGCGTTCGCGATCCCAGCCGTCAAAACGAGCACTGCGCAGACTAGCGCGGCGGTCAGTGCGTAAGTGTCACCCCTCGGCATAAAGCCAAGGGCAGGCGCGGGCTTGTCCGTTCCCGTGTCACCCTTGGGCATGTCCGATCTGTCACCCTTGGGCTTGTCCCGAGGGTCCAAATCAGAGGGCAATGAAGACCCCCCCCCCACCGAGTCGGAAGGGGGGCGAATTTAACGCCGTAGTTGAAACTAGACGGCTCAATACTCGTCGCACGCGGTAGAGAATACTCCTCATATCAGTATTATAGCACATAACCTCATTCGCAAGTTCCCCGGTGGAGCAAATGTCACCCTTGGGCTTGTCCCGAGGGTCCAGTTGGTATCGCTTGCTTATGGATCCTCGGCATAAAGCCAAGGATGACAGTAGAGGAGGGTGTCCAAGGGTGATATGGTGGCGCGGGGTGTCCGATGGGTCCAGTGTGCAGTCCGTCCCAGCATCGCAGTTTTGGGGAAAAACTTTTGAAAATCAAAAGTTTTTCCCCTAGCCGGAGTCTTGTGCTATAATTAGTGTATGCAAATTATTGAACGGGAACACTATTTATCGAAGTTGAGGACTGCGCAAGAAACAAATCTGATTAAAGTAATTACAGGCGTCCGTAGATGTGGAAAGTCAGTGATTATGAGAGCATTTGCAGATGAGCTGATTGACAAGTTTGGAAATGCACACGTTTATACAGCGAACTACGAAGCGCTTTTTGATTCCGATGAGATACAAGACCACAAGATTGCGTATCGAACAATTACCAAAGCACTTGATCTGAAACAGCAGTGTTTTGTGCTACTCGATGAAGTGCAGAATGTTGCCGGCTTTGAATACCTCGTTGATCAGTTGTTTGCAACTCCTAATGTTGATTTGTATATTACTGGCTCAAATGCATATCTACTCTCAACTGATTTGGCCACAATGTTCGCTGGTAGATATATTGAGATTAAAATGTACCCGTATTCATTTAGCGAGTATGTGCAAGCCATGCGGGCGATAGGCAATGAAGATAGGAAATTACTGGACGATTACATAACTTTTGGCGGACTACCAGAGTCTGTGAATTTGAGGAAAATATCCGATGAATTGGTCCACGAGTATCTCTCGTCTGTCAACAAAAGCATAATCACAAAGGATGTTACATTCCGTCACAAATTACGCGACCATTCACTGCTCGAGCGAGTGATAAAGTTCTTGTTGTCAAATATCGGTTCGCCAGTTTCCCCAAATAGGATTGCTCAGAACCTATCAGTAGAGTATCGAAATACAAAAAGCTCAACAGTTGATTACATTTTATCTGCGCTCGAGCAAAGTTTCATATTCTATCAAGCCGAACGCTTTGACACTAAAGGGAGGGGAATTCTGAAAACAAATTCGAAGTTTTACCCCGTTGACCTCGGTGTCCGTAATGCCGTTCTCGGTAAAAGCTCAGCCCTCGATTATGGTCACCAATTAGAGGCAGTGGTATATTTTGAATTGCTACGCCGCGGGAAAAATGTGTATGTGGGAAAAGTGGGCGACCGTGAAGTTGACTTTGTGATGCAAAATGCCGACGGATCGCTAGAATACTATCAAGTCGCTTACACAACAATGGAGGAGTCAACCCTATTGCGAGAGATTACACCACTACAGAAGATAAGAGACAGTTATCCGAAATACATACTTTCAACAGACTCGTTTGAATCAAGTGAAGGCGGAATTATGAGGCGAAATGTTGAAAAGTGGCTCCTTGGCGAGGGGTGTCCGATGGATCCTCGGCATAAAGCCAAGAATGACAGTAGTGGGGTGTGGATCCAAGAATGACATGGTGGGGGGGTTATGTTTGTGTCACCCTTGGGCTTGTCCCGAGGGTCCAGGGTGCAGTCCGTCTCATTGTGGATCCTCGGCATAAAGCCAAGGATGGCATGGTGGCGCGGGGTGTTCGTTCCCGTGTCACCCTTGGGCTTGTCCCGAGGGTCCAGTTGGTATCGCTTGCTTATGGATTCTCGGCATAAAGCCAAGAATGACAGTAGTGGGGTGTGGATCCAAGAATGACATGGTGGGGGGGTTATGTTTGTGTCACCCTTGGCTTTATGCCGAGGGTCCAGGGTGGCTTGATGTATGGATCCTCGGCATAAAGCCAAGGATGACAGTAGTGGGGTGTGTGTCCAAGGATGACATGGTGGAGGTGTGTCCAAGGATGACAGTAGTGGGGTGTCAAATCACCACAGGCCGTTAGTGAGCTGCGCCTTAATCGTGCCCGTGATGTTCACACCCGCCTGCGCGGTCCACACCAGCCCCTTAAGCATAGCAGCAACCGCATCTGAAGTTTGCAGTGTGTTCGCAGTTAGGGTCAATGTTTTGTATCCCGCTTGTGCGTCCGTAGGTCCAGTGGCGGTCCACCCCTCAGGTGCCGTCGTCGCTGCAGCAGTGGTCAGTCCGCTTGGGTACGTGAGGGTGACAGCTGAGATGCCTGTCCACGCAGGTTCCACCTCAAGCCCTCCTGACCCGTCGCCGCTTGCGCCCACCAGGCTGTACTCGTAATGGGTGCCACTGACTAGCCCCGCACTGCGCTGGACACGGTATTTCACGGGGTCTGTGCTGGCGTCGAGGTATTCGAATGCGCCGGTGAGGGTCTGCGTCTTGGTGCCCGCGTCGGTGTAGGTGATCCTGATGTCCTTGAGCCCCACAGCGCCCGCAGGAATTGTACAGGTGTAGGTTGTATTATTGGCGGTACCCGCACTTGGGCAGTTCGCGCCTCCGACAGTGACTGCAGTGATTGTGTTCATCTTATTTCCAGTCAGTGTGAGCACTTGCCCAGCGGCGTATTTCGGCCCTTGCGCGGGTGAAGTAGAACTGATGTAGAACGCGCTATTTGCGACCACAGTGTAGGCGCTCGTCAGCGTCTGGATTACCTTGTTGTTATACACCAGATACACATTCTTCAAGCCAGCAGAAAGTCCGCTACCGGTTTTACAAGTGATGCGCTTGGTCGAACCCACGATGAGGTCAGTACACTCAGCATTCGTCCCAGTCACTGCACCAGTTTGCTGGTCAACGGTGATACTGGTCCCGATGTAGATTTTGGGAGGCGCAGTGAAACGCCGCTTGTCAGTCGTACTATTTTGGATCACTTCAGCATTAGTCAGTGGACGGTTGTAGATCCGAACACTGAAAACCTTACCGTTGAAGGGGTATCCAGATTCCATACCAACATCAGCAGCATCTTCACCGATCACAAATGGAGCATTAGTGCTTGTATATTGAACATTACCCGCGTATTTGAGACTACTTTTCTTACCGTTCATAAAACTATTGAAATAAGTGCCATTATATGATGATGAGACAGTATTTACAGCGCCAATATCATAGGGCATCACATGATTTCGGTAACTACCACCTATCATGGCTTCTGCTTTAATGTTATTCCATGGACTGCTACCAGTTTCCGCTAAACCTATACCGCCACCTTGAGTACTATTAATCATAGATCCAGAAGAAGTGTTCCGAGATTTATACCCCTTAAATGATGCTTCAAGCGTCCAATTATTGCCGCTAACCAACTGCTGATGAGACGAATTGCGGATAATTGCCCCTGTGACATAGGAATTACCAGTCACTCCAGTGTTCCCGTCAAAGTCCAGCGATTTAGGTCCCCAAGCGGTCGGTGAGATATCATCATGAGCAGTAGCATTCGTCCAGACCTCCTTCTCGGTGCAATTGGTATTGCCTTCTTTGCACAAGTCAGCGTCATGGTTCACTGCCCCAGGCGCGAGGTTCCGCCAAGTTGTAGTGGTTGAAATGTGCGCGTTATCCCCCACACCAGCGTTGTCAATGCCGTCAAAATGGAGCACTAAGCCGTCCTGAATGTAGTCATGAGCAGTCGCATACGGGAAATCGGTGCCGTTGATGGCGATTTGCTGCCCCCCAGACTCTGGACCTGAACTCGGCGCGATCGAATTGATGTGTGGCTGCCAGTAAGTGTAACCGTTCGCCAGAGTTGGTGAAACGCCCTCATAGTTCACCGCAACATCAACCGACCCAGCAGCATGTGCAGGAGTTTTACAGACCAGTGTGTCCGCAGACTGAATCTCGAGTGATGTGCACGGCTGCCCGCCAATCGTCACAGTCGGTGCCGCTAGATACCGCCCCTTGTCCGCCGCATAGTTCTGGTCAAGTTCGGCGTTACTTAACCGCCGGCTATACACTCTGATGCTGTAGAGGTTAGCGTTCTTGAGGAAGTTATTTTCTGCGCTGTCACCGTTGGGGTTAGTGCCTACTGCCCAGTTCGTGCTATTACCTGGCGAATGATACGCGCATCTGTTAATATTATGAGTATTTTGCCAGATATTTTTTGTATGAAGTGAAGTTGCACCTTGATCAGAAATGAAAATATTGCACTCACTTGTCGCAGATTTCTTTTCGTAGCCAGCAGAGTATGAATACATTTTGTTAACTTGCGGTACTAAACCGTCAGTATATGAATAACTATTTGCGGAGGCAGAACTGTAAAAACCCACACCAAAGCATGCAGCACCAGCACCACATTCACCACCGGTATTTGAGTAATACAGCCCGAATCCACCAGCTTGGTAATTTTCCACAATCCCTTCCTCATCGCTTGCCGCAGCGGTGCGCTTCACTACTGCCTCGAGTGTGAAACCGTCTGGATTATCATAACTATAGCCTGTTTTGAACCAAGACGAAGTATTACTACCGAAAACTGCGGAGTTATCGTCCCAGTAAAGGTTTGTTCCAATTGCACCAGCGCCACAAGTTGCGGCATTTTTAACCTGGCACATCGTCAAGTCAGGGAACCTGCTCGTAACTTCCGCAGGTGCCAGATTTTTCCAAGTCGTAGTTGCAGTCGAGTGCTCACCAGTCCCAGTGTTGTTCACGCCGTCGTAATACGCAATCAGCCCGTTTGTGGAAACCTCGCCGTAACTCCAGCCCGACCCCTTGATCACCACAGTGTCACCGCCGTCAACATGCCCGTTGTTCGGCACCACCTCGTCTATGCAAATCTGGTGTCCGTCCGCGGTCGAGTTCATACAGTGCGGGTTCACCGCCTGCGTTTCCACCCCCAGCAGCCGCAACACACCACCGTCAGTCACGGCGTTCGCGATCCCAGCCGTCAAAACGAGCACTGCGCAGACTAGTGCAGCAGTCAGTGCGTATGTGTCACCCCTCGGCATAAAGCCAAGGGCAGGCGCGGGCTTGTCCGTTCCCGTGTCACCCTTGGGCTTGTCCGATCTGTCACCCTTGGGCTTGTCCGTTCCAGTGTCACCCTTGGGCTTGTCCCGAGGGTCCAGTTGGTATCGCTTGCTTATGGATTCTCGGCATAAAGCCAAGAATGACAGGGTGGCGCGGGGTGGGAGCCATTGGACGGCAAAAACTTATTCGACAGTTCTTTTCGACAGGCGATTTATAGGCGTGTTTTATCGAAAAAACTTACTTTTCTACAATCACCCACTTTGAACCTTTGCGTGACCCGATATTTTTAATCGACCCCTCACGTTTTAGAGCGGTAATTACTGCATTTATTTTTTTATCGACAACGTCACTTGGCATATCTTCCAAATCTTTTTCTAGTCCGTGCTCAATATCACTTCTCGATGCAGAACCAGAAGCTGAAATAACATCAATTACTTTTCTGCGAAGGTCGTAATCATTCACGTCATCGTTTTTGTTTGCGAGATTCGAAACAAGGTAGTAATTCGGTTTACGTCCAGTAATAAAACCACGGTTTCGCAAACTGTTAAACACCTTTTCATCTACCGAATTACCCTTCTGCACTGCATCTAAACAAAGCAAGTCTTCTGGAGATAAATCAAAGTTCTCCAGCATGATTTCAGTGTAACCGTTATCAATTGGTGAACCGTATAGATTTACAGTGACAGAATCACTAGTCTCGATGTAGTCTGGGAGTGGTAAATACCTGTCCACTTGCCCATAAAAGACTCCTCGAATTCCAAAACCTGCACGCTCAATCATATCGAGGCTCACCATTGCGCTAGCCAAGCATGTGTTTTGATACTTCTTCGCAATGACTTGATCGCTCGTGAAATAGTCATACGCACTGCGCTCATAGAAGTTGCCTGCGTTCTCAAAAACAAGTTTATCAGGATATTCCGTAACAACAACCCTCGAATTCATAGTGTAATCTTGATGGGCGATACAGTTATAAAGTTCTTCAAGAATTGAGCTTTTAGTATAATTGGGAATTTCGACTTTTACCATCTTGCTCTTTGGAAGAAGCCTGATTTGTAGAATACGGATTTTTTCATACAATTTCTCGGTAGTCAACAAAAACGGCGGATAAAAATGTTCATAAGCAGTGTGTTCACCCATTAGGCGCCAGGTAATTTCGACAGGATTTGGTGATAGAAGTTGAACAGATTCCTCACGTCCAAGTAGGATTATCGCAGCCCTTGTGATTTTGTTGTCAACAGACATTAAGCGGACACGTTTCAAAAAACCTTCATCACTACGCGCTTCCCTTCAATTTCAAATGCATTAACATTGACAAATGAATAGCCATGGGTAATTTGCGTCATCTGATGTTTTATGTTTTGCAACCGCACTTCATCGTTTCGGTAATCGGTTCCAATAATAACGTGGTCGGCATTTCGGACACCAAATATCAACCAACCAGAATCAACCTTTTTTAAGTTGGCTTCGTTTGAGAGTGCAGAAAAATACTGTCCGATTACGCTGGTGGAGAAATTGTCGTTAGCTTCTTTGAACTCTACGGTTTCACTCTCCCAGTTTTCGATAAGTTCATATAGTTTATTTTGTAGATTCATTATTTCCCTCCTTGTTGTTCACAGTATGTCTCAGTTGAAACATAGTCAGACTTTCGAAATACTTAGTAAACTGAGTATATCAACATTATAGCACATTTCATTCATAATCGACGAAAAATAAGTTTTTTCGACAAAACAAGGCTATAATTCACCTGTCGAATAAGTTTTATCCCACCTATAAGCCAAGGATGGCATGGTGGCGCGGGGTGTTCATTCCCGTGTCACCCTTGGGCTTGTCCCGAGGGTCTATGGACGCACTACGCAAATATGGATTCTCGGCATAAAGCCAAGAATGACAGGGTAGGTGGTGTGGATCCAAGAATGACATGGTGGGGGTGTGTC
>JAISRT010000029.1 GCA_031273495.1 Candidatus Ancillula kalotermitis
TCCCGGGCAATCATCAGCTCCTCCTCGGTAGGAATTACGAAAAGTTTAACTTCAGAATCCGCAGCAGTGATGTCAACGGTTCCGCGCGTCTCATTCTTACTAGCGTCGATTTTTGCACCAAGAACAGCAAGGCGCTCAACAACAAGTTTGCGCACAACGTCAGAGTTCTCGCCAATCCCAGCAGTAAAAGCGATGGCGTCAACCTTCTTGCCCTGCGCAATGACATCCGAAGCGTAAAGCGTAATAAAGTCCGCAATGCGCTTGATGAACATTTTGAACGCAACCACAGACTGCGTATGGTTAGGGTGCTTCTCGTCCGCAACCGCACCTTCAACGTCACGCATATCGTTCGAGAAACCGCTGGCGGCAAGCATCCCGGACTTCTTAGTCACCAAGTCACTCAAGCCGTCCCCATCCAGACCAGTAATCTTCTGGAGGTATGTAACAACAGTTGGGTCAATGTCTCCAGTTCTAGTCCCCATAATCAAGCCACCAGTAGGCGTAAACCCCATAGAAGTGTTGACACTCTTCCCTTCAACAACTTCTGAAATCGAGGCGCCGTTCCCGAGATGCGCGACAACCACATTGGCTTCCTCGCGTTTCTTCCCGACTAGTTTTGCCGCCTCGGCAGACACATAATCATGCGAAGTGCCGTGCGCGCCATAGCGACGAACCTTGTTCTCCACGTAGAATTTGCGGTCGATCGGGTAGAGGTAGTTCTCCTCGGGCATCGTCTGATGGAAAGTTGTATCAAACACCAGCACTTGCACGGCTTTGGGCAACGCTTCTTGGAAAACTTTGACACCTAGCGCGTTCGCTGGATTGTGTAGGGGTGCTAGCGGCGCGAACTCCTCAACTTTCGCGAGGTTTTCTGGGGTTGCAACCGCACTCTTCTTGAAATACTCCTCGCCTTGGACCACGCGGTGCCCTACACCAGCAATTTCGTCTGTGCTAGCGACGACACCTGACTCAACTAGAACTTTGAGCAGCTTGTTGATTGCAACCTTATGGTCGGGCATATCCAATTCCAGCTTCACTTTTTCCGAGCCGGTCCGCTTATAACTGAACTCGCCAGCGCCAGGCCCTGTGATACGATCGGCTGCACCAGTGAACAACTCGGTTTCATCCGGCATAGCGAACAACTTGAACTTTAGTGACGACGAACCAGCGTTCACAGCAAGAATTTTCTCAGACATATTTATCCTTTCAACTTAACATCAATAGTATAGCACTATTTCAACTTGGACACGATATTTGCGATTACTGCGTTAGTTACTTCCTCTCCAAACACAATCGGAAAGGTCACCGACCCAGAGTTCAAGTCATCCTCAATGTCCTTCAAGTCATCTCTCAGCTGGTAGACAACCCCGTAATAATAGCCGTCCTGAGTCACTTTCTCAAGCTCGGCAGTCATCTCTGGCGTCAAGTTTTGGTCCGACTTCTCAGACAGTACTAGATACGTGCCCACGAACGCTGCGAGTGCGAAGAGTGACCCGGTCTTCTTCTCAATCGTTTCAATCAGTTCCTCCTGCGTTGGCGTCACTCCCAGAAGCGCATATGAGTTCTCCTGCATCTGCCCCTCACACATCAGGTTAAGTATTTCGAGTGTCTTTGCCATTATCATCTCGTCACCAATACTGTGCATTTGCTGTAGCGCGCGCGAAAACATCACGTCTCCGGCAAGTAGCGCTGAATTGATGCCATACCGCGCAACGATTGTCTGCAGTTCTCGTCTAGTCTCTGCGCCATCGAGAATGTCATCGTGTATCAGAGACGCTAAGTGAATGGTTTCGATTGACTCTGCTGCAGTCTTAGCCCTCTCGGTAGTACTTTCTAACACAGTTCCGAAAACTTCCGCCTGCTTCGAAAACATCGAGATTAAATACTTCGAGCGCAACATTTTCCCAGGTGCATCTTCATAATATTTCAACACAGAACCCATGAAGTTGGTTACTTGATCAACTACTTTAGTTTCCCCTTGCTGTACGATTGCCCTGTTTATCTCACTTTCTCCTTAGTTCATCTCCTCGAAAAGACGCTCCCACAGATCACGCAGTCCCTTATCGTCCTGTGACCCATGGTCATTCGGTGCCTCCTGCTGTTTTGGAGCCTCCTGCTGTTTTGGAGTCGTGGAAGAAAGTCCGCTTGTTGCCTCCTCCTGAACCTTGTCGAGCTTGACTTCGAGAACCTGCTCTTTTTGGTCCCGCAGAACCGTGACTTTCGCGGTGCTGTTCATTTCGTAACATCTAATGCGCCCGATTAGCGAATACATACTCACAATCGGTTTCCCGTCAACTGCGATAATATAGTCGCCCTTCTTGATGCCTGCCTTTTCCGCAGGGGACCCCGCGCCAACTTCGACTGCTTGGGCAACGCGCCGGTCCGCACCGTTATACTTGGTAATTGCGTCCGCAACTGAGATGCCTAGAGCAGGGTGTTCTGCCTTACCCTTTTCCACAAGCTGCTTCGTGATGATTCGCGTTAAGTCCTCCGGGATCGCAAAGCCAATTCCGATTGACCCTGTTGATGCCGAAGACGCCTGCGCAATTGAAGACGTTATCCCAATTACTTCACCATTAGTGTTGAACAGCGGGCCACCCGAGTTCCCAGGGTTGATTGCCGCGTCGATTTGAATTGCATCGGTCACAACTGTGCTTGCGGAGGAGGTAGTCTGCCCACTTTCGGTTGCCGTCACGGGGCGGTCCAGTGCGGAAATTACACCAGTAGTAGCAGTGTTTGACAGGCCTAGTGGGTTGCCGACAGCCATAACAGGGTTGCCGACGACGAGTTTTGTCGAGTCCCCAAATGTCACCGCCTTCAGGTCGCTTGGTGCATCATTAATCTTGAGCACTGCGATGTCTGTAGTTGGGTCAGTGCCTACGATTGTTGAGGTGTAGGTCTGCCCGTCTGACAGCACAACCTGTATCTTAGCGCCGTCGGAATCAGCAACAACATGGTAATTCGTCACGATGTGCCCTTCAGAGTCTAGCACAAACCCTGAACCAAGCGCACCCGAATTGGTCTTCACGACCTGTATTGAAACGACACTTTTACCGACGTCTGCGAACACTTTATCCCAAGCAGGGTTACCCGACTCGTTCAGATACGCCTTATTTTGCTGGACACCCGAGTAGTTCTTCGATACGTCATTGCCAAGAATAGTCGTCGTCAAAAGCCCGAAATGTGACAGCCCGAAAAACGCTGCGAGAGAAATGGCAACAGAAGCGACCACCACTGCGAGCAATTGACCGACACTGAATTGCACCTTGTTTGCGGTCTTCTGGTCATTTTTAGCGGACGGAACCGCAGGTGCGGCTGCTGGCGTAGATGGTGATGTAGACGTGGGTGTTGAAGCAGTGCCAAACGCTGGTGTAGCGTCGAGAGGAGCGGACGGAACCACTGGTGTGGTTGCTGGGGCCGCCAGAGTAGAAGGGGATACAGTAGCTTGCCCTGGTGTTGGTGTAGCGGACACAGTTTGAATACGCGTCGCCTCCGAAGGCTTGGGCGCCTGATAAACCGAGTCACCTATAGTAAATCTCTCATCCATTCTTTCATCCTTTCACTAATGCCATTTTCACAATAAAACATATGTTCTGCAACTATTCTAGCACAGAAACCTTAAAACTACCTTAAACTATTCTAGCACACTTAAGCCAGGCAACTCCTTTCCTTCAAGAAACTCAAGAGAAGCACCACCACCAGTCGAGATATGCGAGAAGCCGTTTTCCTCATCGAAAGGCTGTCCTGTGGCTGGATCCTTGAGGACACGAACAGCAGCCGCCGAGTCGCCACCACCAATCACAGTGAACGCTCCAGAAGCCGTTGCCTCAGTCAGTGCGTGCGCGATTGCGGCAGTCCCCTTAGCGAACGCCTCTTTCTCGAACACACCTGCTGGCCCGTTCCAAACTACAGTCTTAGACTGCTTAATCTGGTCAGCGAAAAGGTTACGGGTGTCCGGACCGATGTCAAGCCCCATTTTGTCAGCAGGAATCTCCGTCGACAGCACGGCGCCCTCAAAAACGTCCTCGCCGTCGGCTGAACTCGGGAACTCACGTGCAATCACAGTGTCAACTGGAAGAATCAACTTCACGCCACGTTCCTTCGCCTCTTCAATATACTCTAGGCATTTCGCTTTCTGGTCCTCTTCGAGAAGGGAAGTGCCCACCTCAAAGCCTTGCGCAGCGAAGAATGTATATGCCATCCCACCGCCAATGCAAAGTGCATCCGCAGTCTTGAGCAAATTCGAAATGACACCTAACTTGTCTGAAACTTTTGACCCACCAAGCACAACTGTTAGCGGGCGTGAAGGTGAATTGGTGGCCTTGGAAAGCGCTTCTACTTCCTTGAACACTAACTCGCCTGCAGCTGCTGGTAGTTTTTTCGCTACGTCATAAACCGACGCCTGCTTGCGGTGCACAACACCAAAACCGTCCGAAACAAACACATCTGCTAACGATGCCAACTCAGCTGCGAGCGCCTCGCGTTCAGAGTCGTCTTTTGAAGTCTCACGTGCGTCAAAACGGATATTCTCAAGCATCAACACTTTTCCAGGCACTAGTTTCTCTGCCTCTGCTTTCGCGTCAGGGCCAACAACGTCGTCAGCGAGTATAATTTCAACACCACTCAACAATTCGGACAAGCGCTTTGCAACTGGTTCAAGCGTAAACTTGCTGTTGTCGACACTCTTCCCGTCTTTTTCAGCAACAGTAGACTTATCGCCTGGAACTGGACGCCCAAGATGCGCCATCAGAATTATACTTGCACCAGCACCGAGAAGCTTCTGTATAGTTGGCAGTGCGGCACGAATTCGCCCGTCATCGGTTATAGTAGTGTTATCGGTTTTGTCAAGCGGAACGTTGAAGTCGGCGCGAACGAGCACCTTTTTCCCTGACAAGTCACCTAAATCTGCAATAGTCTTCATAAACATCCTTTCTATTCAACATTTACCATAAGTGTAGCACATCTGTATGTCAAATTGGCAACCAAACACCACTATTGTCATCCTTGGGCTTGTCCGTCTCATGTCATCCTTGGCATTACACTATTGTCATCCTTGGCTTTATGCCGAGGATCCACGAAGAAACGGACTGCACACTGGACCCTCGGGACAAGCCCAAGGGTGACATGGGACGGACACCCCGCGCCAGCCGATGTGCTAAACTAGTAGTATGAAAATCTTGCACATTACTGAGTCCTACAAGGGTGGCGTGGCGTCCGCGATCGAGTCATTCGTTTCTGCAACGTCAAGTCATTCCCACTACCTGCTCTATTCCAATTCGCGTGGCAGCACCCAGAAGCCGAAGGAGAACTACTATTCACAGCTGTTTGAGCTACACAAGAACCCGTTACGCGCTGCTCTCCAAATACGCAGTGTAGTCAAGAAAGTGCAGCCAGATGTTGTGCACCTGCACTCGTCGTTTGCTGGTGTTTACGGACGCCTCTTCAAGCTCGGATACTCGAACGGATGCGCTAAGTGTCCGGACGGAAAGCGCAGGGTTACGCCACGTATAGTCTACTCGCCACACTGTTTCGCCTTTGAACGTCAGGATGTCGAGCCCTATAAGCAGAGGCTCTTCAAACTTATCGAGAGGACGCTCGCTAGTCGAGTTGACGCCTTCGGGTGTTGTTCTCTGCGTGAAGTTGCACTAGCGAGTCAGTTGAACAACAAGAAGCGTGCAGTTTTCGTGCCAAATGTGTCCGAGTTTGAGCCGAGCGTTATGCCTTTTGGGTCTCCCACTAGCGTAGATACACCTCTGAATATTGTTACAGTAGGGCGCGTTTCGAGGCAGAAGAACCCAGAGATGTTCACCGCGATTGCCCAGGATAACAAGGAGCACAATTTTATCTGGATTGGTGACGGTGAAGAAGAAGACGTGGCGCGCTTGAAAGAGGCTGGCGTGGTCGTCAAGGGCTGGAAAAACAACTTCGAAGTAGAGAAGCTGCTGAAGTCTGCAAATGTATACCTTCACGTTGCGCTCTGGGAGGGGTTTCCGATTTCGATTGTCGACGCCGTGAAGCTGAAGTTACCGACTATCGCGAAGAGTGCGGAGTATTTTGAGGAGATGAACGTTGAGGAGTGCCTATTTAGTGATGTTACGGGCGCCTCGAAGATGATAAGTTCGATGTTGAGTGAGTCTGCGCGTCAAGAAAATGTGCGAATTTGGGACGCGGCACTCGAGAATAACACTAAGCAGGAACAACGGGAAGCGCTACTGGATTGCTATTTTGGCACAGATGCTTAGGCTTTACACTACTGTCATCCTTGGCTTTATGCCGAGGATCCATTGGACAACACCGCGTCGCGTGGATTTTCAAGTTTACGAGCCACAATGGACAACTTGTTGTATATTTTTGGCGACAAACGCAGAAAATCGAGCGATTAGCGAGATTCTCGGGACATGCCCAAGAATGACACAGAACGGACAAGCCCAAGAATGACAGATCAGACAAGCCCAAGAATGACAGATCGGACAAGTCCAAGGGTGACATGAAGGGTTAATGTGTCATCACTAGGCTAGAACTGTGGACGACTTTTCGGCAAGTTCGTTAAGTTTGTCCGTTCGGAAACCACACCAAGCGTCAGTCTCACCATTTTCGTCAACGATGACCACAGGTGCAGACTGGAAATTGTATTTGTCGAGAACCTCAAGTGCTCGCGGGTCTTTGCGTATGTCAATAGTGGAATATTCTACACCATTTTTGTCAAGGACAATCTGCGTATTGCGGCACTGTATGCAGTTTTGCATTGTATAGACCGTAACTGTCATAATGTCCTTTCTATGCGTTGACCTTCAACTCAATTATCATTATTATAACACACAGGTGTAACTTGTTTAACAACAACATCTAGTGTTTATGTGAAGGATTTGTGGAAGATATAGTGTCAGTAGAAGAGTTGCCCGAAAAGTTGCGGTTCAAGCGGGTGTACAAAACCAGTGCACCGTTTCGAATTTCACGCCCTTGTCGAAAGTCTAATACTTTCTGAACTTATTAACCACAGGACAAGAAGATTTGGCGGACCATCACAAAACCCGCTAAAGTGGAAGACAAGGAGGTAGAAATGATAACGAAATATGTTAAGTTAGAGTGCTGTGTGCGTAACGCGGTAGGGAAGTTGTTGAGGCAAGAGGAGGGTATGGCGACAGTTGAGTATGCCATCCTGATTGTCGCTGCGGCGGGGTTTGCAGGGCTAGTCGCTATGTTGCTGAAGTCGGACTGGGTGAAGGACCAGTTGAGGACTATGATCGAGTCGGCGCTGACACAGGAGTAGTATGAGAAACGAATCAGGTGCGGTCGCGGCCGAGTTTGCATTGCTCATCCCAGTAGTTGTGGCTTTCATCGGGCTAATCTTGGCACTAGGACAGTATTTAACGCTAAAGAATCAGCTCCAGAACGCTGCGAACTCAGTAACTCGTGAAGCGATATCACTGCGCGGAAGTGAGGAAGACGTTGTGAAGTTGAAAAGCACCGCGGTTCGTGTTCTGGGCGACGGTTTTGACAAGGAGAAGCTCAATGTTGACGTTAAATACGACTCGGGGTGGGTGACCACGAATATGCGCTTTGACTTGGACGCAATGCCAATCGGAAAGGTGATACCCGAGGCAAAGGTGGAGGTGACCGCGCATGTTGAAAGATGAGGGGTCAGGAACTTTGCTAGGCGTCGCGCTTGTGCTTTGCGCTGTCGGTGTGATGTTTGCGTGTTCATTTGTTGCCACGTATTTTCAAGTAGCAGAGCAGGTGCAGGGCGTCGCTAACTTTTCGGCACTCGCAGCAGCGGATGAAGGGCAATTTGGCATCAACGGGTGTCAGACCGCAGGAGAGGTTGCCGCTAAAAATAAAGCGTCCCTCGAGGAGTGTCGCATATTAGAAAACTCTGATGTGGAAGTTAGGGTTCGGAGCACGGAGAAGTCACTAGTGGCTAAAACTGCGCGGGCGGGAGTTAGTCTAGACGGGTGTCTTGTGCCAAAAATGGGTGTAGAAAATGAAGGAGGAGAAAGTGAAGATGAAGCGTAGAGTAAAAACACTCATCACTATGCTAGTTGTTGTAGCGTTAAGCTTAATCGCTGGTGTTGTTGATGCAAAAACTGCGGTCGCGGCGACGAACGGGTGCGCGGTGGAGGCAGACAGCGGAGACTTTCAGTGCAACATTTACCGACCAGGTGTAAAAGCGAACAACGGGTATGCCCTAGATTACGGCACTTATGCATTTGCCCAGCCAGGCGGGGAATTTGCCGAAGGGTTTTGTATCGCCTACGGAACGACAGCTGGTGGCAACGCGACTGACTTTAATAATATGGGTGCCCTGAACTTAACGAAGCATGGTGCGGCAAATGTTCCCATTCAGAGTAAGGGACTTGGTGAAACTGAGGACGCGAAATATATACTGAGTTACCTTGCAAACCAGTATTTTTCAGGTGCACTCGACGGCTACGGAGCGAGCTCGGGTCTGGATCCAGGACGCATAACGAATATGACGAACGGCAACCCCAACCATGTTTTCGTCGCTGCTGCCCTAGCCTATATTGTGCACTCCTGGTTCGACATCGCTGATGCGTCCCACCTCGCAGTGCTCTCCGAGTTCTTAAACGCTGCGCCAGACGGAATAAAACAACTCGCGAACACCCTAGTATCTTCGGTGCCCACAGTAGCGGTCAACATCGAGGCACCTCACATTGTCTATTCGGGCTCAAATGCGTATCTGGTCGTGAAATCCTCGCAGCCTAATCTACGTGCTGAAGGGCACACTCTGACGCACACTGGTGATTATTACTACACTCCGACTTCAGCATCTGGTAGTATAACATTTTGCGTAGATGTCATTTATAAGGTGTTGACGCGTGCGGGACACGGAGAAAGCGCAGGAAAGCCGTATCAGTCTAGTGTGTATTTTGAGTCGAGCGAAGTAACAAAGTCAAACTGCAACACAATTAACTATGACGACAACTTTGACCTACGAATTAACTCATCGAGTATGAAAACACAGCGCTACGTCGCGGGGAACATTGTGGACGACGTGTTTTGGGGCTATTCGGGTGCATGGCCCTGCGACTTGAGCGACTTGGGGTCCACGCCAGGGCAGTGTGCAAGTTTTGCGAGTTTCCCCGTGCGCGCAACTTTATACCAACTAAGCAGCAGTGACTTCCCGCGCGCAACAAATTTAACGCCCACTGTTAGCCAATCGAGCATAAACCCACCACCTTTAACTCGTCCTGCAACTGGCACCACCGGACAGTTTTCAGTCAACTTCGGGTCGCGAACCACACCAGGATTTTACACTTCGCAAATCAGTTTGACCTACGGAGGCTCGACACAACTACACCCCGAAAATTTGGCAAAGACCAACGACGAGCTCGTGAACGAGACTACCTCAACTTATAACTGCGCACTCAAGCACAGTTCCTACACATCAAAGTATAGCATAGTGCGTGGCGAAAGTGTAGACGACACGATTACCATTTCTGACCGGTGCCGTCCGTTTGACCTGAAAGACGGCGCTCTTGGTGCAGTAGATAGGGCAGAAGTCCAGTTGCTAGGACCACTCCGCGTTATGCCGCAGCCCAACTTGCCGTCGGAGCATCCGAAAATTATTTGCGCGGCGGGCGACACCTGCGTTGCGCGGTCGGTTTCGGTGCCTCTTCAGAACGGGAAGTTGCACGTAAAAGATTATGAACCTGAATTGAGCGTCACGCAGGCGGGGCTCTACGTCTTCGTCTACCACTTCGCAGGTGATGTTTTCACGCCCGAGTTCTGGTCTAACGCTGCTGACGGTGCCGAGATGTTTATTGTGGACTCGAACCATGCACAGATGTGGTCAAAAGCGACGCCAAGAGTTGACGCTGATGAGGATTTCTTCGACACAGTTTACCTCACTGGACCAGTGCGCCCTGGAGCCTTCTTAACGTTTGATGCCTACAAAGCGAGTGACCCGAGGGAGATGCCGACTTGCGAAATCAAGCTCTTCGACGGGATGAGTCACCCAATAATTGTCAACCGAGACGGAGGTGTATACGAATCGCCACGCATCCGGAGCTCGGAACTTGGAGAGGTTTACTGGGTGGCAACGCTTCACGAGGCAGACGGCGCAGTCTACAAGGACTACTATGACAACACTTTTGAGACTCTGCAGGGCAAGTGCGGCGAGAAGGAGGAAACTACGACAGTCGGATGGACGCCTAGCGTTTTTCGAACTAACGCGGTAGAGGACGCTGCGAGTGGACAGCCAATCTGGGACACTGCGACGATTAATGCGGTCGGTGGCGTCCCAGCGGGCATGAAAATCAGGTTCGAAGTGTTTTTAGACGACGGTAAGCCAAGCGCAGGAGTTTCTGTATTTTCGGACACTCAACCGCTACTACACCTCGGTACTATTAAGTCGCAGCGCTGGGTGCCTGAAACGCCTGGGCGGTATTACTGGGTGGCAACTATTCTCGATCAGTTCGACACAGTGATTGCGCAAGGGGAATACGGTGACGCCGAAGAAACGAGCCATGTCTTCAAAATATCGACCACGACAAGCAGGCACTATGTCCAGTCTGGGGAAACTGCCTACGACAACATTCGCGTTGAAGGAAATGTATCGGAGGGTCTAATTCTGCGACCGAAACTCTTCTTGAAATGTGAAAGTCCAGGATGCCTTAACGATCTCGAAATTGAGACCTACCAGCCAGATATACTGCTCAAAGAGGGTGTCAAAGACTACAAAACGAGCACATTGCCATTCCACAACACTGGCGACTACTATTGGGGCTATCAGATACTGAACCTGTATGGCGAGATATTGGACCAGGGAGCACCACGAGAACCTTCGGAGTCCTTCAGCGTGCTTGGGATAAGTTCAAGTTCCCCGAGAAGCGTGTATATTGGCGAGGACTTTTACGACACGGTCTTTCTACAAGGCAACTACCCCGCGAACGCCTGTATTTACTGGGAACTCTACGTGCAGAAGGATTTTGTCGAGCACGATGTCCTCACGCAAAGAACTGACTGCACACCAATTACTGGAGACGTTATGAAATCGCTCGAGGTAAACAAAACACTGCCAGCAAGCTATTACTGGGTCGCGTACGTGTCGTTAGATAATCAGATTATAGCACAAGGAGTTCGCCGTGACGCATCGGAAACTACAGAAGCGAAGTCGCTGGTGGGAACAGTTTGGACATACTCAGAAACGCCAGCAAAAGTATATGTCGGAGAGCACTTTCAGGACATTGTGCAGATTAAGGGTCGCATCCCCGACGAAGGTTTTGTCATCTGGGACCTGTATAAGCAGTCCGCGTCGCCGGATTTCCTTGACGACAAGCTCATCCTCACCACAAAACCTGTGCAGTTCACCAAAGAGGACCGGACTGACGACACTACTCTTCGCGTCAAGTCCCCAGAAGTTCAACTTAACGAGTTCGGTAAATACTACTGGGTGGAGAAAGTGTACACACCGCTTGAGCGGGCACCAATCGCAGTAAACAAACCAAGAACAGTCACTGAGTCCGTCGAGGTCATGCCACTGAACTCGCTGGTCACGACAACCAGCCAAGCAGTCGACTTCACAAGGGTAAATCAAGACTTTTTCGACATGGTCTACCTCAGGTTCAAGGACGACACGTTCCCGAACTGCCTCTTGCATGACGACAAAATTGTTGAACCGCTGCTAGACTCAGACGCGGAGCCGGAAAAATGGTGCACCAGAAGTGATGATATACAGAAACTTCTCGAGCAGGGCACTATTTCCTGGAAAATCTACCGGAAAAACTTGAAGTCGGACGACCCGCAGAATGACGTGCTGATTTTGAAGACCGACGAGATACCGCTGACGAGTGGCACTTTGAACAGTGACAACATCCTTGAGATACGTTCAGCGACCCAGAACTTCGAAACACCAGGTATATACTACTGGGTCGAGGAGATACACAGTAGTCTTCAGCCAGAATTGGTTGCCCAACAAGAGATGCGTAATGTGAAGGAAACTACTGTTGTGGAGGCGACCAACTCGAAGTATGTAAAAGTTGGTGCCCGTAGTGCAACATCAGCGATGAACGGTAACTCGCTTGGGCAAACAGGTATTGGACTCGGTAAGTTAGTAGGCACGGTTATTACTGTTACTGCCGTCGCATTGATAATGAAGATGAAAGGAAAAAGAAAATGGAAAAGAAGAAGAAGACGCATCTGGTTTGGACACTCTTTCTGGCAGTACTGATTGCCTTTGGGGTTGCTCTAGCCAACTTGACACTTGCCGCATACGCAGATGTCAAGACACTAGATGAACACGCCAAGGCGACGAAGACGGATATGCAGAGCTGTAACGATCGGTTTAGCATTGAGATTGAAGCGGCAGAAACACTAAACGGCTCGACATACCTATTGAATAATGTCGCGACAAAGGTGCTTGAACTGCAGATACAGGATGCGAGTTTCCTGCGTGACCAGCTCTCCGAAGAAATCGCGAAGTTCTCGAAAATGCCGAAGATGGATGCGGAGTTTGACTGCGACAAGATAACGAAGGCGAGTGTTAACAGGTTAGACAGCGCGAAAACACAGGTGCTACTCAGTCTACAGCAGAACTCGACCAACCAAGTTGTTCATCAAACGTCAACAGATGTTAAACAAAACCAAGAAAAACAACAACAGAAGTTAGACCAGATGCAAACAACGTTAGACCGACAAGAGAGGCGCGAGAATGAATTTCTGAACAGCAACCCGAAATGCAGTCAAGAGGAGTTTCGAAATGCTGAAGGCGTGACGTTCTCGGGGTGCACGCAACCTTTGAGTGGTGATCAGTTCTCGGGGACATGGAAAAGATGGGAAGATGCCCTAAAAGACGGGGACCTCTGCATATATGACGACCCAGTGTCCAAGGAGAAAATTGCCAAACCGAAAGAAGAGTGCTAAACTATGTATACAATGATAACTCCTACTATAGAACTCGGCAGCATACTAAAAAACCGAGTGCGTGTCGGCAATTTCAAAAAACTGGGTGTTGAAACTGTCTACGATCTGCTTACATATTACCCACGAAAAGTGATTCCTGCCGCTACAAAAGTCACTGGAATTGCTGGAGTGAGGGCAAAAATGAAGAAGGCGACGAAGCTTAACGAACTACGGCTGATCTTTTGTGCTACAATACTGAAATGCAGTGTGATTCCTGCACGTGGGAAGTGGGGGGTCAGTAGGTTACAACTGTTTATGAAAGATGAACGGGGCGAGACGTTCTTTGTGCTCTTTTTCGCAAAAAATATGCGCTACTTGAAGTGGGTGGAGAGTAAATACAAGCCTGGTGACGAGGCAGTTGTGTTAGGGTCCCCGAAACTCAACAAAGAACAAGTGCAGTTTATCGCGCCAGATGTTTTTGTTGTCAAGCCCGCGGACTACGACTCCTCGAGAAAAGCGTTTCCGAGCGCGGCGTTTGTCTTCGAAAAATACGAGAGACCAATTACCGTGTATCCTGCAACTAAACGACTGGGGTCATCTAGGATTGCTGAGACAATTTCGCAAACCATAAATGCACTTGAGGACCGCGGTGAAGTCAGTATTAAGGACCCCTGGGCAGACCAAGAATCTACACCTGAAACAGAACTTTTGCCTGACGTATTGCCCTGGCAGAGTCGGTTCGGCGCAATAAAGCAAATACACCAGCCCCACTCTCTGCAGGAGTATCATAACGCAGTTCAGCAGTTAAAGTTTGAGGAGGCCTACATACTTCAAGTTTTACTTGCCCAGCGTCGTCAAGACATCAGGAGTTCCCGCGCGCGCGCAAGAGTCCGAGATGAACGGGGTGTATTCGCGCGCTTCGAGGAGATTATGCCTTTCAAGTTGACGCGCTCGCAGATGAAGGTGGGGAAAACTATTCAAGATGAGCTAGCGAAACCAGTGCCAATGCAACGGCTGCTCCAAGGCGACGTAGGGAGTGGGAAGACCATTGTTGCCCTCCGCGCGATGTTGCAGGTGGTTGATGCGGGTGGACAGGCAGTTTTGCTGGCACCGACCGAAGTTCTAGCAAACCAGCATTTCTTGTCAATTTCGAACATACTGGGAGACCTGAAAGTGAAGGGGGTCCGCCATGGCGACTTTCCTCAAGTTAGGGTCGAACTGCTGAACGGGGCGCTGAAAACCGCAGAAAAACGGCGTGTTGAGGAGTCAATCCGCACGGGAGAGGCCGACATTATCGTGGGGACGCACGCACTGCTTTATCGGCGAGAGTTGTTTAAGGACCTAGGGATTGTCGTGGTTGACGAGCAGCACAAATTTGGGGTTGAGCAACGTGACCTGCTGCGGCAGCAAAAAGACTACATTCCTCACTTGCTGGTTATGACTGCGACTCCGATACCGCGGTCAGTTGCGATGCTGAGTTTCGCCGACCTAGAAATCAGCGTTTTGAAGGAGATGCCCGGCGGGCGGGGTGAAATACAGACCTTCGTCATTGACTCGAAAAGTGACGTGCTGGTGAAGAGGATGTGGGAGCGGGTGCGCGAGGAGATCGATTCGGGTCGGAATGTTTTCGTCGTGGTGCCACGTATTCACAAGAGTTCTGAGGAAGGGCTTGAGGGCAAGACACTCAACAATGAGGAAGACGAAGTTGATGAAGAGGAATACGAGCTAGTTGCACAACTGTTCCAGAAACTGACCAGTCAGGGGCTGAGCGAACCGCTGGAAGAAACCTCCGAAAGCGTAGAGAGCGTCGCTGCGATGGTTAAAAGTAATGTTGCACTCAAAGGCGTTGACTTCGGTATTCTGCACGGCGAGATGTCATCTGAGGAAAAAGAGCTGGCAATGAGAGACTTCGTGGACTTCAAGACGCCCTTGCTCATTTCGACTACTGTTGTTGAAGTTGGCATCGATGTTCCCAACGCAACGACTATGGTAATTATGGATGCCGACAAGTTTGGGATGTCCACTTTACACCAGTTGCGCGGCAGAATTGGCAGAGGTGAACACCAGTCAATATGCTTTCTAGTCACCTCTTCTGGCGCTGTCACGGACCTCGGAGCGGAGCGCATCAAGACGATTGAAAAAACACTTGACGGGTTCAAAATTGCTCAACAGGACTTGAAGTTGCGCGGGGAGGGCGACATCATCGGCAGTAAACAGTCAGGCACGAAGTCTAGCTTGAAGTTGCTGCAGATACTAGGGGATCAGGAAGTTATCGTTGAGGCACACGACGAGGCAGTGAAAACCCTGAAAAGTGACCCAACCCTAGAGAAGCACCCTGGGCTCAAGGCGGCAGTCGAAAAGGAGTTAAGCGAGATGGCGAAGGAGTATATCGAGAAAAGTTAAGGCGCTAACGCTAGGCAATATCACCGTGGTGCTCGTAATTCTTCACTTGCGCTATTTGGTTAGCATCATCGACAAACACGACCTTGGGTTTATGCCCAATAATCTCCGCGTCGTCAAGCTGAACGTAGCTCATAATGATTACTTTGTCGTCTTTTTTGAAGAGATGTGCCGCCGCGCCGTTAAGACAAACTGTTCCGGACCCCACCGCCCCCGCAATGATGTAGGTTTCAAGTCTGTTACCGTTGTTGACATTCGCGACCGCGACCCGTTCGTATTCCGAGAAGCCTGCCGCCTGCATCAAATCTTGTGCAATAGTTATCGACCCGACGTAGTTCAAATCGGCATCAGTCACAGTGGCACGGTGGATTTTTCCCCCGAGCATAGTCTTCAACATATATCAGTAGTATAGCACCGCTCGTTGTCATGCTTACCCTTGTCCCGCCCCATGTCATCCTTACCATTGTCCCCCTCATGTCATCCCTCGGCATAAAGCCAAGGGTGACACAAACACACTACTGTCATCCTTACCATCGTCCCCCTCATGTCATCCCTCGGCATAAAGCCAAGGGCAGGCGCGGGCTTGTCCCGAGGATCCACCCCCCCGCCACGCACTGACCACCCTGGACCCTCGGCATAAAGCCAAGGGTGACACAAACACACTACGTCATCCTTACCATTGTCCCCCTCATGTCATCCTTGGGCTTGTCCCGAGGATCTACACTAATCGCTCGATTTTCTGCGTTTGTCGCCAAAAATATACAACAAGTTGTCCATTGTGGCTCGTAAACTTGAAAATCCACCCCCCCGCCACGCACTGACCACCCTGGACCCTCGGCATAAAGCCAAGGGTGACAATAGAGCGTGTCGGTGTGCTCGTCCTGCACAAATGTGCTACACTAGGTTTGATAAGTTGCTGGGGGAAACGCTTGCTTCGTGTTAACGCGCGGGCAAGAGGAACTTCCGGACTCCTTGAAGCAGCAGTGTCGTTAACGGCGACCTGGGGTGACCCAGAGAAAGTGCCACAGAGACTATACCGCCGAACTTCGGTAAGGGTGAAAAGAGTGGGGTAAGAGCCCACAACACGCGCGGTGACGTGACGTGGAAGGTAAACCTACTGCGGAGCAACTTTAAGCAGATGCGATAGCAGCTTCACTTTAGCATCGGGTAAAAGGCTCGAGGCGCTGAGTAATTGGCGTCCTAGATAAATGTTTCCTGCCTGAAAGGGTACAAAATCCGGGGTACAAGGCAACTTATCATTTTTCATCTTGGGCAACGCTTGTCGAGCGTCTTCATTGCTGGGCGGCAACACTAGCGTTATTACTCAGTCTTATTCGTCAAGGTTAAGCACTCGGGATGAATTGTCGCTAAAGAGCTTGCATAGCGTTTCACGTTGAACGTCGAGCATCTCGGCAAGAAAAGTTAGCGTGTGGAATATCTGCGCGGGTGAGTTTGTCCTGCCACGGTTCGGTTCGGGCGTCAGAAACGGCGCGTCAGTCTCAATCAAGAGCAGTTCGGGAGCATGTTCATAAATATAGCGGAAGGCACTGCGCAAATCCTTATTGGGCTTGAAGGTCACAGGTCCAGAAAATGAGGCATACCACCCGTTCGCAACGCAGAGTTCCGCGAGCGCCACGTCACCAGAAAAACTGTGAAAAAGGGCTACACTAGGCGTCGTTTCTAGCAGTATCTTAACTACATCCTCATGTGCGTTCCGGTCGTGAATCTGCACGGGAATATTATGCTTTTTCGCCAGCGCAATGTGCCCACGGAATGACTCCTGCTGGACGGTCTTCGCAATCGGTGCGCTCCGGAAATAGTCAAGTCCAGTCTCGCCAACCACTCTGATGCGTGCGTCGGTATTCAACAACTCGTCAATGCGGTTTAAGCAGTCGTCAAGATCATTCTCAAAGTGCCGTTGCTCCAATTTGGGGGGGTCTAGCCCGTCGTCTGCAACTTGAAGTAACTCGGTGTGTCCACCCTTTCCAGCAGCGTGAAGCACCGATTCGTTCGGGTGTATCGCGATTGCACCGAGTGACCGCACCGCTGGCACAGACTCCACAGTATCAAGAACACTAGGCAACGCGTTAATGTCGTCAAGCTCGCATGCGCAGTGTAGCAGTCCAGAAATCCCTGCCACGACCGAGTCCTCAACTAGTCGAGAAACGTTAGGAACCACGGGAACTTCGGGCAGCGTTTTCAACGAGTTCTCACTCAGCAGCTGTTGCCGCTTATTCTCCACATCTAACCTGACGCGCTCGCAGTGCCGCACAATCATATCGAGGTGAACATGCATATCCCAGATGCGCCAAGACCCCGTCTCGAGGTTTCCATCAACTTCGGGAATGCCATACTGCCTACGCTTTTTGGTCAACTACGCTTTAAGTGCCTCCTCCTGAATCGTTTTGAGCTCAGTAGTCCCTTTTTCGGCAAGTTTCAGCAGTGCTACAAGCTCCGCATGGTCAAACGGCTCACCCTCGGCAGTGCCCTGAATTTCGATAAACTTCCCGCTACCGGTCATCACAACGTTCATATCGGTCTCCGCAGTAGAATCCTCAACATACGGCAGGTCCAAAACAGGACGACCATCCACTACACCCACCGAAACCGCGGACACGCTATCTTTCAGCACTTTGGCATCCTTCGCGATGAAACCGTTCTCGCGCGCCCACTCAACCGCGTCATACAACGCAATGTAGGCACCAGTGATACTTGCACACCTGGTCCCACCGTCAGCCTGTAGGACATCGCAGTCAAGCTGAATTTGGTTCTCTCCGAGCGCATAAATGTCAATAATACCCCTCAGTGCGCGCCCAACTAGCCGACTAATTTCGTGGGTGCGGCCGCCTATTTTGCCTTTCACCGACTCGCGCTGATTGCGCTCCGACGTCGCCCGTGGTAGCATTGCATATTCCGCAGTGACCCAGCCTCGTGCCTTCTCACCTCTGCGCGCGGCGTCCTTATTCTCGTTGAGCAGCCACCTTGGCACCTGGTTCTCAAAACTTGCCTGGCATAGCACCTTCGTGTTCCCGAAACTCACCAGCACAGAGCCTTCACCAACGTCTAAATAGTTGCGCTCAATTGTCACCGTGCGCATTTCGTCATCCGCGCGGCCATCAAATCTAGTCATTTTACTCCTTCGGTCATCTATAGTATAGCACTGAGGTTGAACTTCTTGAGAAAGTCGTCTGGTGTGATAATCGAAATGCCAAGAGCTTTTGCCTTCAACACCTTCGAACTTGATGATTCGGGGTCGGCAATCACAATAGTGGTCTTACTGCTCACAGAAGAAGAGGTCTTCGCACCCTGGAACTCCAACCATTCCCGTGCCTCATCGCGCGATAAACTACCGAATGACCCCGAGAGCACAATAGTCTCATTTTTAAGTGGACAGTCCGCCGCGTTCGGAGTGTTTGAGTCAGATGCGAAGTTTGGATCAGCGCTGCCAGTTTCAAAATCGATCGCTACGAAGCCCTGCTGCCTGTCCCCCGCGAACTGGGCAACTTTGACTCCCGCGTCGCCGAGCCGGTTGATAAGTGGCATTTTTCGCTCGAACCCCTCAACAAACGTGTGCGCCTTGACATTACTTATCAGCTCCACTTCTTCAAGCTCTTCAACGCTCGCGGACAGTATTGCGGGGAGACTCCCGAAGTGTTTGGCCAGTGCCTTTGCAACTTCCAAGCCAAGAAGACGGATGTTCAACGACGCCAAGAGTTTGGGCAGCGTCACGTTTTTTGCCTTCTCGATGCTTTCGATGACCTTTTTTGCACGGAGCGGACCAAAATACTCGTTCAAATCTACTTCCGCCTGCTCCTCTTCGGTCAAGTCAAGGTATTTCTGCGTCTCGACGCTCTTCTTGCCGACCACGACACTCGCCAGTTCTTCTTCAGTAAGCGTGAAAATGTCTGCTAAGTCCGCGACAAACCCTTGGTCAACCAGTGCATCGAGCGTCTTGGAAGAGATATTCTCAACGTTCAAATACTTCTTGCTTAGCGCAGTCTTCAGCGCCTCAACACCCCGCGACTCGCACTCATCATTTGGACAGCGGAATAGCAGAGTGTCCTTATTTAGCGGTGCCTTACAGAGTGGACAGAGCTCAGGCTCGACAACTTCTGGCGCGTCGTCAGGGTTCGACAACACTGCCTCAACATAGGGTATTACATCGTTTGCGCGGACCACGTGAACTTTTGAACCTAACGCACTAGGCTGCCAGTTCGCGACGCCATGTGGTTTAATCTCTGCTCGGATTTCGCGCTCTTTCATCCAGGAGAAATTGTGCAGGGTTGCGTACTGAATAGTGATACCGTCCAACACTATCGGCTCAATCTTGGCACGGTATGATATCCTCCCCGTGCGCCCGACGCCAATCTCAATGTGCAGAATCTGTGTGTCCGCACCTATTGACGGGTATTTGAACGCAATCTGACTCGAAGGATGGTGTGCAGTGTTCCCCATTCTCTTGGAGATTACGGCGTCATCAACACATTTTACAACAATGCCATCGGTCGGGATCGTGAGCCTATTTTCTTCACGTAGTCTACCGAACTCCTTAATCGTGTCGAACACCTCGGCGTCAGTTTTGGCTACTGGCGACCTACCGAGCTGGACTGCGGTTTCTTCGGCAACAGTTCGCAGTCCGGTTCTTTCTGCGACCTCAAGATCAATAATTTCACCTTCTGCAGAAAAACAAGTATACACAAGAAAGGTCATTGCGGCTGGGCGGTCAGTGTCTCCTAATAGTTGCCCTGAAGTAGCGTTACGGGAGTGCTTCAATACTTTAGCGTTTTCGTGCGAGATAATGTGCTCGTTCAAGGCCTCAAACTGCTCGTCGGTCATAAAGATTTCACCACGCATTTCGACGTCTGTACCAGACAACTTGCCATCAAGCTCTAGTGGAAGCCCAACGACAGACCAGACACCTCCTGTTATCAGTGCAATCTTTGCAGAAATGTCCTCACCCTCTTCGCCGTTACCGCGCGTCGCAAGCTGAACAAGTTTACCTGCCGAATACTTCACAGACAGCGCAAGACCATCTAACTTCGCCTGCAGGACCCACCCTTTCTCCTCCGCACCCACTCGCTTCGTCTTCTCTAGGAACTCCTGCACCTCGGCTAGCGTCTTCGCCTTCGCTAGTGAGAGCATTGGGGGGTTGTGCCGCACTTTTCCGACTGCGCCATCTTGCCTAGATAGTGTTTCAGTCCCCGCAGCAACAGTGCCCAAGAGCTGGTTCGCGCGGTCAAGCAAGGCAATTACATCTTCATTCTCACTAGACTGCGCAGTTTGGCTCCCACCCAACCTATCCACAAGGTCGCGCAGATACTCTTCCTTCGCGTCATACTCTGCGTCCGTGAGCGGCGACTGCTCGGGTGTTTGATAATACACCTCAGATGCACGTTCAAGTTCGGAAACAAGAGCGAGTATCTCATCAAAATCTGCTAGACTAGGCATAAAAGGATTATAGCATCACAGTGTGTCATTTTGGAGTAGTTTACGTGCTATAATTAGACTATTCAGGCACCGCTAGTTTATGTCATCGTTCCGGTTTTCAACACGGACGCGCAATTTTTATTGAAGTGCTTAAACTCTATCCTTGCGCAAGACTACTCAAATTACCGTGTGCTATTAGTTGACAACGCATCTACAAACGGTGTTTCGGAAGTACTACGGGAACGTGCAGCGGCGAATGATGCAGTTGACTTGATTGTGAAGGACACGAACCAGATGCTCTATAAGTCGCGTCGTGATGGGGTTGAGTACGCACTAAGTCGCGGTGCCCAATACATAACATTTGTCGATTCGGACGACTGGGTGGAGCCAAACTATATTAGTGCGCTGGTGCAAAATTGTGTAGAAAATGACGTAGCAATTTCTTACGCAGCCTACACGCAATTTGACGAAAATGACGTGACGCCTATTGACTGGCACGAAAATGTCAGTTCTATGACCATTGAGGTGAATGATGAAACTATCCGTGACATATTCCAGTCGGTCCACGGGCTTGATGAAATTGGGTTCGGGAACCATATGCCGGTTTGGGGAGGTGTCTACCGCGCTGACCTCTTTGACGGCGTTGACTGGCGCCTAAATAACGTCAGGGTGAACGAGGACACTAGGCTACAGACACAGCTTATTCTTGAGTGTTACAAGCGTAACTTGAAGGTCAGCAACACCAATCTACTACTTTTACACTACCGACAGAACTTCGGCAGCTCGGTGAATTCGCCAGAGCCAGAGCGGCAAGTTGAAACAATTGAGCATGTGTTCTCCGACCTGGTGGCGTATCCACAAATGCTTGACCGATTTCACCTCAGTTTTGACGCGGAAGTGCTCTACGATATGCTATTTCTCCTCTTTTGGGCAGTTAACCGCTGGATCGACTTGGGGGTCTTCACGCCTGAAGCGCGGCACGCGTTTGACTCAACACTGCGCTCAGTTTTGAACTCTACCACCAGGCCTGAATCTGCCGACGAAGGTGCAACTTCAGAAGCGTGCGGCAATATAAACAAGAAACTACTCGCGGGCGCACCGAGACGACTTAAACTGCTTCTACTACTGCATCGCTTTGGCTGGGGTGTGTACTGCACAATGCGCAGAGTGCTGAAATAAGACGGAGGACCACTGGTACCCCCGGGCGCACTGCCACCCCATGTCACCCCAGGGCGCACCAACCCTTCATGTCACCCTTGGCTTTATGCCGAGGGTCCAGTGTTGATGTGGATCCTCGGGACAAGCCCAAGGATGACACATCGCGTCACGTCACCCCAGGGTGCACCAACCCCTCATGTCACCCTTGGCTTTATGCCGAGGGTCCAGTGTTGATGTGGATTTTCAAGTTTACGAGCCACAATGGACAACTTGTTGTATATTTTTGGCGACAAACGCAGAAAATCGAGCGATTAGCGTAGATCCTCGGGACAAGCCCAAG
>JAISRT010000015.1 GCA_031273495.1 Candidatus Ancillula kalotermitis
GGTTGGCGCACGGGCGCGGGGTGTGCGCGCGTTGGATCCTCGGGACAAGCCCAAGGATGACATGGCAGGGGCCAAGGATGACATGGCGCGGGCGCACTTTGCTCCCCCCGGGTCGGTGCGGGCGGTTGGTGCGCGGGCGCGGGGTGTCCTGGCTGTCCGTGTTTAGCCTTGACGACTGCGACGACTTTTCTGCACAGCTCCTCCTTTGAGTAGCTCCTCCTGTCTAGGCAGCGTAATGCTATCTCTTTCAGCCCTTCTTCGGTGATGCCAAAAAAGATATCCTGCTCCACTGGGTTAAACAGTCCGAGCCGCGGTTCGATTCCTTGAATATACTCTTCTACTTCTTTGACTTGACCTCCTTCTTCACTGCGTCATCTTTCGCGTTGCTGTCGTCAGAATCAGCACTAATGTTATGCTTATCCTTAATCTTCTTCTCAATCTCGTCGGCAAGTTCAGGGTTCGCAAGTAGAAATTGCCTCGACTTCTCCTTGCCCTGCCCGAGTTGATTGCCCTCATAAGTGTACCAAGCGCCAGCCTTCTGCACAATACCGTCTTGCACACCGATGTCAAGCAGCCCGTTTTCGCGCGAAATGCCTTCACCATACAAGATGTCGAACTCTGCAATTTTGAACGGAGGCGCCATCTTATTCTTAACGATCTTGACTTTAGTGCGGTTTCCAATCGCGTCAGTCCCCTCTTTAAGGGTCTCTATCCTGCGAATGTCCATACGAACCGAGGCGTAGAACTTCAATGCTTTCCCACCAGTCGTCGTCTCTGGGCTTCCAAACATCACGCCAATTTTCTCTCGTAGTTGGTTGATAAAAATCGCAGTAGTCCCAGTCGCATTGAGTGCACCAGTGATTTTCCGAAGCGCCTGCGACATTAACCTCGCCTGCAGTCCGACATGTGAGTCACCCATTTCGCCTTCAATCTCCGCTCTCGGAACCAGTGCCGCAACTGAGTCAATCACAACTAGGTCAATTGAACCACTACGAACAAGCATATCGGCAATTTCGAGTGCCTGCTCGCCAGTGTCCGGCTGCGAAACTATCAGAGAATCCGTATCAACACCGAGTTTTTTCGCGTATTCGGGGTCTAGTGCATGCTCAGCGTCTATAAATGCTGCAATACCACCCCGTTTCTGCGTCTCGGCAATGACATGTAGGGTCAGAGTGGTTTTCCCAGATGATTCAGGCCCATAAATCTCTATTACACGCCCTTTAGGCAGACCACCGATTCCAAGTGCTAAATCCAGTGCGGTCGAGCCGGTAGGAATAACTTCAACATCACGCTTGACTTCATCGCCAAGTTTCATTATTGAACCTTTTCCGTAGCTCCTTTCAATCTGCGCCATAGTGTTTTTCAGCGCCTCAACTTTCTGATCCAGCGACCTCTCAGATGATGTTCTCAAACTGTCAAAGTTATTTATTGCCATGATATTTCCTTTCTCTAATCACAGTATAGTCCACCAGTATGACAAATTGGTGTCAAAAAACACCGTGGTTAATAAGTGCCATTTTTATGTCGTCATCGTCTATAGTCACCACCCTCAACGCCCAAATACGCTTCGAGTGTTTTGCCTGAGGTTGCAACTTTTTTCGCTAGTTCAACACCGAGATAGCGTAAATGCCAAGGCTCACCAACATAACCAGTCTCGCTCTGCCACTCGTCACGATACCGTAGAATGAAGCCGAAATCGGAGCAATGTTGCGCAACCCAGTCAGTGTCAAACTTATACGTGGGGTCGTCGATTCGGTAAAGATTCTGTGTGGAGTCCTTAAGGTCGAATGCAAGTCCAGTCTGGTGTTCAGAGTATCCTGGCCTTGCGGAATACGTCTCGGCAGCGGTGACACCAGAGGACGCAGAGTAGTTGTTAAAAAGTGTTGACTGATAGGTGTAACTACGAAAACCAGACCAGGAGTCAATTAAGTCTAGCCCTGCTGCCTTGCCAGATTGAATCAATTTCTTCAACGCAGCCACTGCCTCAGGGTTTTCGCCGGGGTTGTAACTCTCGGGAAGCGGATGTTTTTTGTTGACCACTATCACGCCGTCGCGCGTAAAGGGTTCTGTTGCTGTTTGTGGGGTTAGTGCGCCCGCGGTTGGGTCACCAATCTTGGCCGCACTGTCTTGCGGGGTGTTTGGAGTGACTTCCACTTGTGGGGTATTCGGCGTAACTTCGGCTTGCGTAGCGGGCTCGGGCTGAATGTCTGCGACTTGCGCGTCTAATTGCTGGTCATCTCCACGCGTCAACAAGAGGCACAACGATACTGCGATAATGAGTAGTAGCAGTCCGAAAACCAGAATAAAAACACGTCGCCTCCGATAAACTCCAGCACTATGATTGCTCATTACCCCTCCCTTTCTATGGTCACACACAGTATAGCACCAATTTGACCCACGACTATGATACACTCATAACATGGGAAAGAAACTTGCAATAATGTCCAATAGAGGAGTTCAATGTGCACGAAATGCATTGACTTTCGATGTTTGCGCGGTCTTTGTGGTTGGTATAGTTCTCTGCAGCCCACTGCTGACTGTCCAACACATAACTGCTGGACATGATTTCCCGTTCCAAATCAACCGACTGCGGTCATTCTGGCACGTTTTCTCTCAGCACCAGTTCTTACCGCAAATTGACCAAGACGGCTATTTCTCAATGGGCATCGCTGCGCATATCATTTACCCACCTCTCACTTCAATACTCAGCCTTGCTCTGAAAATACTGAGTCCAGTTGGCGACGTCTTCTCAACCAATTTCGCTGTCAACTCAATGTTGATTCTAATCGTTCTGGGGTGCGGCTTTTCAATGCGCAGACTTGTGCTAAGCGTTTTCAAAAGTAGGATTGGCGCGGCAGTGAGTGCGATTATTTACATGTCGATGCCATACCTATTCACCGACATTTTGGGGCGCGCTGCGTATCCTGAGGCCATGGCAATGTCATTTTTACCGCTACTCTTTCTCGGGATATACAACCTTGCAGTCGACAAGCCAGCACTCCGCTATTTAGTAATCTCGATGACTGGGATTGTCCTAGCACACCAGTTATCAGTCATGATTGCCGCTATTTTCGCAGTGCCTTTCGGGCTAGTTTTTGCCAAGCGAATTAAACTGCGCAACTGGGGGCGGCTCGCAGCATCGTTCGCAGTCACTCTCGGGCTTTGCTCTTTTTGGCTGATGCCGTTCTTTGAATTATCGCGCATCGGTATTTACAGCCTATTTTGCGCAGATTTCGAACAATACAAAGCTCAAACTGTAGGGGCCATGGCTTCGGGTTCACAACCCATCAGCTCACTGTTTGGCTTCGATAACAAGCAGAACACTCTAATACACGAAACCCTTGGACTCTGGGGCATCTTCGCGATAGTTTTAATTGCAGTCTGTATTTTCTTCCTCGCGCGCGCTAGAGCCAGTGTTGAAATGCTGAAAAAGCCGAAAAGTATGCTAGTTTGTGTGTTTTTTCTTGAAGGTGTATTGAGCCTCATCCTATCGTCAAACCTAATCGACTGGGCAGTAATGCCACACTTTTTTGTTAAGATGCAGTTTTCGTTCCGGTTCCTTTCGTTCAGCTCTTTTGCATTCGCGGCAATTGCAGGACCAGCTCTCGTTTTTGTTCTACGTAACGTCATTTCATGGCCTAAAATAGCGCGTTGGCAAAGTCTTAAGTGTTTCGTGGGTGAAACCGTATTAAAAAAGATAGTACTACTATCCATCTGTTTCTTGGCTCTGCTAAACATTATGCCAAACTACTCGAAGCCTGTATATGGTGCTATCGCTTGGCAATACTCTCCAGAATTTTTAACAGTTGAGGGTGACGCCGTTCCGTTCAACCTTAATTTAGAAATCGCGAATCAACCAGAAGACAACAAAGTTCTACCGCCCGCTGGTAGTAAAATATATTACCCAGGATACGAGGCGAAGGATACGTCTGGAGAGATCTATGAGGTGAAAGACTTTGACGAATACGGACTCATCAACAGCAATAATTATCAAGACTTGCACCATTCATACTCGTTCGGCACTAAGATTGGAATTATAACTACTCTACTAACTGCACTCTTTTGCGCACTGTATTTAATCCGCAAGCGCCGACGACGAAGTGTGCAGATGCTTAACAGTGTTCTAACTGAAACTTCCCCTTCGACTTAACTTCAACTGGATACTTACCACTGAAACATGCCGTGCACAGTTGGTTCGGCTCGACTCTAGTTGCAGAAATCATACCATCTTGACTGATAAAACCGAGAGTAGTAGCACCAATGTCTTCGCGCATACCTTCTATGTCTAGTTTATTGGCGAGTAGTTCTTCACTTGATGCGAAGTCGATACCATAATAACAAGGGAACTTTACTGGGGCAGACGAAATTCGAACATGGACCTCTTTTGCGCCCGAGTCTTTTAACATTGCCACTAATGCGCGCTGAGTGTTACCGCGAACAATTGAATCATCGACCACGATAAGCCTCTTGCCCTCGATAACATCGCGCAAAGGGTTCAATTTCAAGCGGATACCCACCTTGCGCAAATGATCAGTTGGCTGTATGAAAGTCCGACCGACATACGAGTTTTTGGTGAGGCCTTGAGCGAAAGGGATCTGGGACTCTTGGGCATACCCGACCGCAGCAGGATTGCCTGACTCTGGGACTGGAATCACTAGATCTGCGTCAACAGGGTGCTCTCTCGCGAGTTGCTTGCCCATTTCAATACGCGCGGCATGAACAGAGTGGCCAGAAACGTAGGCGTCAGGGCGCGCAAGGTAGACGTATTCAAAAATGCAACCAGCGGGGCGAGCTTGTGCAAAAAATGTCGACTGGACACCATTCTCGTCAATTTGAATCAACTCGCCAGGCAAGATTTCCCGTATAAACTCGGCACCGACAATTTCCAGCGCTGAGTTCTCGGACGCAACGACAAAACCGTTCACACCAAACTTCCCAAGGACTAGCGGCCTGATGCCTTGGGGATCTCGAGCAGCGTAGAGCTTCTTCTCGTCCATAAAGACCAGTGAAAATGCACCCTTCAACAGTGGCAAAATACCGAGTGCCTGGTCAAAAAGTGTTCCGATCTTAGCGTCCAGTTCAGCCTTAATCTTGTTCCCTTGAAGTAGCGTTGTGATTAGCGCAGTGTCAGTAGTGTTACCATTCGCTAACTCACCGGACATAACTTGACCGTATCGGTTCTGAATTTCTAAGCGCAGTTCATCCGAGTTCACTAGGTTTCCGTTGTGGGTCAGTGCTATTGTGCCAAAAATTGTGTCTCCGAGCGTGGGCTGAGCATTTTCCCATTTCACCGCGCCAGTTGTAGAATATCGTGCATGCCCAACTGAGATGTAGCCTGGTAGAGACGAGAGGACACTCTCATTGAAGACTTGTGACACCAGCCCGAGGTCTTTGTAAACCGTGATGTTCTGCCCGTTGCTTGATGCAATCCCAGCAGACTCCTGACCGCGATGCTGAAGTGCATAAAGCCCAAAATACGCCATTTTTGCAGCATCAGAATTGTTCTGATCACTCTCCTTGCAGGGCAGGAACGCCCCGAATACACCACACACTATCTATAGTATAGCAGAAAAAGAACTGTCGGCTTACTGACCATCTGGAGGCGTGATGCTGACGCCACCAGCATCAGTTCCGCCAACCGAAATATTACCATCCGCGTCAGGCTTAATTGGGTTGCCACTCGAGTCGGAGCCTATTGCGGGGAGGTCCTGTCCACCTGTTGTTTGGGCGCCGTTTGAAGTGACGGCGTTAGAACCATCCTGATTTATCAAGTCGGACCCATTTATCGTAGTGCCATTAGAATCAGTTGTGCCAGTCGCCCCTGAAGAGTCAGTCGTCGACGTCGATGCGGGCGTAGAATTCGGATTTGACGGGGCATTACTGCCGCCTGGAGCATATTCACCACCAGGTCCCCAACCTGTCGCAAAGTTCACGGACATGACAACAATCAACAGCCCCAGTGTAATACCAGAGACCGGACCAAAACGCTTTAACCAAGATAACATATCAGTAGTATAGCACTAACTTCATTCGCAAATTTTCCTCCGGAATAATTTGTCGAATTCAGTAAGTGCTATTCATAACAGATTAATTATGGGGAGGAAGAACTGCTGCGCTCTCCTCCCCAAACCCCACCTTCCGCCAATTGCCAAACTCGCAAGCGAGTTTGACCTTATTTGACTTCATTCGTAAATTTTCCTCCGGAATAACTCGTGCCCAGCGTAGCGAGCTGCGCCTGCTTTGCAGACGCGCATAGCGAGCGGAGTGGGGTTGAGCACTGGCGAAGCCTGTGCGCGGGGCGTTATGAGAGCGCGGAGCGATCGAACCAAATGCGGCGAATTCAGTAAGTGCTATACTAGAGATGTTGAAGACGCGCGCGGATGCACTGCTGGTTTTAGAAGACGGAATGGCCTTCTGTGGTTGTTCTTTTGGCGCGCAAAAAGACAGTCTCGGTGAACTTGTCTTCAACACTGCGATGTCGGGCTACCAAGAAACGTTGACTGACCCATCATATCACAAACAAATTGTCGTGGAGACCTTCCCACACATAGGGAATACTGGGGTGAACGAGGACGACAACGAATCGAAGCGTGTTTGGGTTGCAGGGTTCGTCGTCAAGACCCTCAGCCAGAACTACTCGAATTGGAGGGCAACTGATTCACTAGAGAGTTTGTTAGAAAGCAATGGTGTGGTTGGAATTGAAGGGCTAGACACGCGCTTTCTGACGCGGTATCTACGGGATAATGGCGCGAAGAAGGCTGGAATCTTCGTTGGGCTTCAACTAGACGAGGCGATAGGAGACCGGATTGCTGCACCAGCGGAGTTGCTGGAAAAGGTGCGTGCACAGGAGGAAATGGCAGGTGCACACCTTGCGCAAGAAGTTACCACTGCGGCGCCAGAATCTTTCGCAGCGGGCGGTAAAATTGCTGGTTTTGGAGGGAGTATACTCAAGAGCTTGACGCATATTGAACCGAGTTCCCGAACGCTCAGAGTTGCATCTATTGACCTTGGCATCAAGAGTATGACGCCGCAAATGCTGTCCGAGCGCAATGTAGAAGTCATTAACGTGCCGTTGAACTCGACGTTCGAAGAGATTGAGGCGCTCGGCGTGGATGGTATCTTTTACTCGAACGGACCTGGCGACCCGGGCGCCGCGACTAGCGAGGTTGAACTTCTGCGCCAACTGCTCAAGAAGAGATACCCCTTCTTCGGGATCTGCATGGGCAACCAGATTCTAGGGCGCGCGCTAGGCTTCGGGACGTATAAACTCAAGTTTGGGCATCGTGGAATCAACCAGCCGGTCAAGGATCTTGAGAGCGGGATTGTCGAGATTACAGCGCACAACCACGGGTTCGCAGTTGACCTACCGCTCGGTGAGCTTGACGAGTTCGGGAACGCGACGAACCCACCAGCAGTGCAGGCCCCCTTTGAGGACGGTATTTTCGGGCGGGCACAGGTCTCCCATATTAACTTGAACGACAACTGCGTGGAGGGCATCAAGTGCCTGGACCTCCCCGCTTTCAGTGTGCAGTATCACCCAGAGGCAGCCGCGGGACCCCACGACAGCGCATACCTCTTCGATCGTTTCGTAAAACTCATGCTGGACAACCCCCGCACGTAATCATGTCATTCTTGGGCTTGTCAGTCCCATGTCATTCTTGGGCTTGTCCCGAGAATCTACGCTAATCGCTCGATTTTCTGCGTTTGTCGCCAAAAATATACAACAAGTTGTCCATTGTGGCTCGTAAACTTGAAAATCTACGCTAA
>JAISRT010000044.1 GCA_031273495.1 Candidatus Ancillula kalotermitis
AATTCAAGTGTCAGGAACAATTTATGGGCAATCGGACGAAACGAAGCGCAGTGTAGTTTCGCCGTTCGGCTTGGAGGGCGTAAATTGCATTTCTGACACTTGAATTCGGGGGGTGTGTGTGCGATGGATCCTCGGGACAAGCCCAGGGATGACACGGCGAAGCGGGGTGTTCGAACAGTCGGGTACACTGTTGTCTAATTTTTAGCACGAATGTTCGCCTCAATCTTGTCTTGTAGCACGCTCAAATCCTCAGGAGACACAGTATCAACTGTAACTACGGCTGTTCCTGCAGACTCCAAAACCACTTCATCGAGCCAGCGTTTGTCATTTGAGGCGATTCTAACAATTTTTTTGTACAACTCGTTATCAGTATCTGACGCGCGCACCGCGAAAACATTTGTATAAACCTTGGAAGCCTCAGAACTGGGATCCGCCAGATAAATTGACTCTGAGGGTTGAATACCGATGCTACGAATGTGGTCATTATTCGTTATGCCAGCGACTATCTGAGGGTCAGATAATAGCGGAGGTACTTGCCCTGCGTCGACCGTCTTGACATTAACCTTTGAAGCGTCGGAATCAATATCCGTCAAAGTGCTCAATGGGGAACCACCATCTTTAAGTACTACTAAACCAGCATCTTGCAGTTCAAGAAGTGCACGTGCCGTGTTCGAGGCATCATTAGGAATTACGACAGTGTCACCTTGCCTTATGTCATCAATTGATTTCACACCGCGAGAAATATTGGGATACATTCCAAGTGGGAACACAGCCTTTGAGCCAATCGCACGTAAATATTTATCGTTTCCAGCTGCATAGCCGTTTTTCACGTTATAATTACTAAGCAAAAAAGCATGTACACTCTGATTAATGTCAAGTGAGCCCTCGGATAAAGCAATCAGCCCCTGGGTATAGTCAGTAAAATTTGAATACTCAACATAAATGCCCTCCTTTTCGAGATCCTCCTTCAAAATCGTCCACTGTTCATCCGCTAATCCAACCACCCCAAATTTGATCGGATTGTCCTTACTGCCTTTAGCAGCAGTTTGATTGTCACCACACGCAGAAAGACTCACTGCAACACCTAATAATAGCACAACACTTGCAACGAAACCGACTATTTTCTTGAACACTCCATTCATGTTTTACCTCCTAGACCAATTTAATCAGTATACCGCACACGAACTGATTCACCTACCTAAGAATTGAAGTTTTGCTCATCTATTAGAGCAAGTTTTGAGGTAATATCAAAACAACTACACAAAACTACACTATTTTATGTAGACAAGCCCAAGGGTGACGCGGCGAAGCGGGGTGCGTGTAGAATTCAAGTGTCAGGAACAATTTATGGGCAATCGGACGAAACGAAGCGCAGTGTAGTTTCGCCGTTCGGCTTGGAGGGCGTAAATTGCATTTCTGACACTTGAATTCGGGGGGCGTTGCGACGCGGAGAGGCAACGTGGTGCGGAGTGTGTGCGTGCGGGCAGATGAGGATGTGCTACACTTGTACTATGTTGGCACCTGCACGTAGCGTCCCCAAAGAATTCGTGGGGGTGACACGAGCGTATCGAACATTTTTTTAAGCAACGTGTGCACTCCGTCAGCGATCTGATCTACGCATCGCTGTTCCTGTTGTGCGCACCTTTGACACTGTTCTTCGCGAAGTATGCCAACGGTGTCGTATCTGGACTACGCTCGGATGCGAGGCAACTCCAAGAACCCGTCAGCCAATTCATGCAGTTCCCGCAGACATTTTTCTCTACGGTCATCAGTCTAATTATCCCGGCATACCTGATAGTAGTGCTACTCTACCGCCGTCGCTTTTTCGAACTGTTCGAGGTTTTTCTGGCATTATGCATTGCAAACCCCATCGCAGTCACCCTTCTGGGCATTATTTCCACCATTAACGACAAGTCGCTCTCAGGCAGTTTTATCCAAAGTTCAACTGGTGCGCACCCCGCGCTACCAGTATACCTGATTTACGTGTGCGCACTCCTAATAGTATGCGGCCCGAAATCGCACGAGAAGTCGCTTAATGTCATCGCACTAATATTAATCGGTGTAGAATTTGTCATGATTGTGTTCACGATACTGTCTCCAATGAGTGTTGTGCTGACTAGCGTTTCTGGGTTGATGCTAGGCTACTTGATACGATTCATCTTAGGGCAAAGCAATGCTCGTCTAACCGATGCCGAGATAAAAGATCAACTCAAAAAGCGTGGCTTCGCGATTGATGGCATAGTCACCCAGGAAAAAGAGTATGACGCTATGCACAGGGAACTTAAACTATGCCTCAATGGGCACAAACGAACGCTGTGGATTTACGACTACGACAAACTTTCGGTCAGTATGCTGAATAACGCACTCCATTACATCAAGTTCAAAAATGTAGACTTCAGGTTCCGTTCACCGTTTTCGCAATTCGAGCACATTTCACTAATGTTTCACACCGCCTATTCTAACGGCCTGAACTCGCAAAAGCTAATTACATCCTGGATGGATAGAGGTTCAATTCTACTGCTTTTCGACGCCTCGAGTGAGCCAATTCCGCTTGAAAAGTCAAACCTCACCGATGAATTTCAACTACAATACTGGCAATATATCGAGCAAGCACACCAAAAAGGTATCGTGTTTCATTCGATACAACCGCACAATTTGCAAATACTCAATAACTTCGCGTCGATTCAGACAACCCGTTTCAGCGATATCTCCACGAACGTGATTTCCAGACGGCTAGATGACGCGGAACTTCTAGTGTTGCTCGCCCTTTTTTCTACCCCAGATGCCGCAGTTTCTAACTATATCAAGTTTCTAGGATTGCAAAACACTGGCGCGCAAGATGAAAAAATTGTGGACCGGCTAGTTCAAACTACAGCGGGCGTAAACAAGTTCAATTTGTCACCCCAGTCGAGGCTCATGCTCAAACAGAAGGACTCGAACACTCTCCAAGCGATTTCAACACTCCTCAATAATGCGATTGATACATTTGATGTCAAGCCAGAAGTGCTACAATTTGATTATAAGCGCATCGGGCTTGCAAAAGTCCTCTCACTAGGTCTAACTGTCTTCGCCGTGATGGCACTGCTCACTCAACTGAACTGGGACGCGGTGTCGAACGCTGTGGCGGCATCACAGCACATGTACGCATTATTATCACTACTCGCGAGCATTGTGACATTTTTAGGCGGCGCGATCGCATTGCGCGGTTTCGCCTTCAGGTTGCCAGTCAAGATACGTGAGGCGTTTTTTGTGCAGGTTGCGGCGTCCTGGGCAGCGGTCCAACTTCCAGCAGCACTAGGACCGATTACTATGAATGTCCGCTACTTAAACAAGATCGACGCTGATTCAAGAAGCTCAACGGCAGCAAATTCGGCGGTAGGCGGCGTGGTCCAGTCCGCCCAGGCAATCGTCTCGACAATTATGCTCATCGTTTTTGGGCTGCTCACTGGCCAGGGTGTAATAACATCTTCTGAAGGCCACTTCGAGTTCAATGACATTCTACTCGTATTGCTTCTACTGCTGGTGATAGTGATGGTGACACCCCCGATCCGAAAGGCGCTACTCAAACTAGTGTCCCCGTTCGTCAAGCAGTTCATCGACAGCCTGAAGACTACGTTAAGGTCCCCTAAAGGCGTGGCTATCGGTCTTCTTGGCTGTGTTGTCCAGGAGTTTGGCTATGCACTTGCACTATATTTCGCACTGCTCTCGTTCGGACAGTCAATATCATTCCCTACTGTATTCTTCGTGTTCTTGGTCGCCAACGCTGCTGGGAGTGCAGTCCCCATCCCTGGCGGCTTGGGCGCGTATGAAGCGGCACTCACATTAGCATTAACCACGGTCGGTGTTTCACCCACTATCGCACTTTCAAGCACACTCTTATACAGGATTGTAACATTCTGGGTGCGTGCGCCAATCGGAGCGCTAGTCAGTAACATTTTGAAGAAAAGAGCAATGATTTAGTCGTCACGCAGTTGTCATCCTTGGACACAACGCCACTCATGTCATCACTCGTCATAAAGACAAGAATGAGCGAACCGCTTTAAGACATTACTACTTATTCATACTTTCCTTCGCTGCAGCAACTACTGCGTCAACTGTGATCCCGAACTTCTCGAAGAGCACCTTTTCAGCTCCAGAAGCACCAAAATGCTCAAGTGAAACCGCAACACCGCGACTCCCTAGATATTTGTACCATGGCATAGCGATACCCACCTCAACTGTGACCCTAGCGTCCACAGCTTTGGGCAACACTGACTCTTTATACTCGTCGCTCTGCTTCTCAAACCACTCCAGACAAGGCGCAGAAACTACTCTAGACTTGACACCCTGCTCGCAAAGCACTTTCTGGGCTTCCACTGCTAACTGAACTTCACTTCCAGTAGCGATTAAGATTACGTCAGGCGCATTATTCTCGACACAGCAGTCCTTTAAGACGTAGGCACCTTTACCAGAATTTCCTGCACAAGCGAAACTGTCCTCCATATGTGGCAAGTTCGGCACGTTCTGGCGCGTCAAGATTAGCCCACTCGGTGCGTCCTGGGTCTCAAGTATCTTTTTCCAGCAGAATGCAGTTTCAGCAGCATCAGCAGGTCGCACAACGTTGAAGTTCGGTATTGCCCTCATCGCCGCAAGATGTTCAACGGGTTGATGTGTCGGACCATCTTCACCAACAGCAATCGAGTCGTGGCTCCAAACAAAAACAGAAGGGATACCTTGCAGGGCAGCAATTCTGGCAGAGTCACGCATATAATCCGCGAACTGGAAGAAAGTGCCACCGAAAGCACGAGTGTTCCCGTAAAGAACAATACCATTGATAATCTGTCCCATAGCATGCTCACGTATTCCGAAATGCAAAACACGTCCGAATGGCGAGTTGCTCCAGTTCTCAGTAGACTGTTCTGTCACACCGAATGATTCCGCACCTTTAATTGTGGTGTTGTTCGAACCCGCAAGGTCAGCTGAACCACCCCAGAATTCGGGCATTATCTCCGCAATCTTGTTGATTATCTGACCAGATGCCGCACGTGTCGCGATTGACTCACCAATAGGGAATGAGTGCGCAATTTCATCTATCACAGTAGCCAACCCCTCAGGCAGCGCACCGAGCTTGGTTTTAGGCTGAACACCCCGTGGGTCAGTGCCCTGGTTATACATCCTGTCGAAGAGCGCCTTCTTTTCTGGGTTCTTGGCGAAATACTCCGCAAGCGTAGCGCTAACTTCTTGACTGAACGCACTCCCCCGCTTCTGCAGCTGACGTGTATGCTCAATGACTTCAGGTGCAACTTCAAACGACTTGTGAGGGTCGAACCCAAGCTTCTTCTTCATGTCTGCGACAACTTCAGCACCGAGTTTTGAGCCATGTGACGCCTCCTGATTAACTTTAAGACTAGGGTAAGCGATTAAAGTGGAGAGACGGATTATACTAGGTCTGTTGGTCTGTTTCGCTGCCTCAATCGCATTATACAGGCCTTCATAGTCCTCTTGATAGGTGTCAACTGCTTCTTCGATAGTCTTTGCGCTACGTTTACGCCACTCAACCGACTGAACATCCCAACCTTGCGCCTCGAAACGCTTTAACACATCTTCATTTGTTGCAATCTTTGGGTCACCTTCAATCGTAATTTTGTTGTCGTCCCAGATTACTATCAGGTTGCTGAGTTGTTGGACACCAGCGAAAGCACCCGCCTCATAGCTAACACCCTCCTGCAGGCAGCCGTCGCCACATACAACATATGTATAATTCTCAAACACACCAGTTTCATCCGCGGGGTCAAACAGCCCCTTTTCGAAGCGTGCCGCAGCAGCCATCCCGACTGCGGAAGCAATCCCCTGGCCTAGCGGACCTGTCGTAATCTCGACACCGGGAACATCGGCATACTCAGGGTGCCCCGGTGTTTTAGAACCGAATGTGCGCAGAGATTTGATATCGTCAAGCTCTAGTCCGAACCCACCGAGGTATAACTGACAATACTGCAGAATTGACTCGTGACCAGCCGAAAGGACGAAGCGGTCCCTGAAGCGGAATGCATTGTTTGTCGGATCAATATTCATCACTTTCTGATACAAGACATACGCCGCACCAGCTAAACTTATCGCAGAGCCAGGGTGCCCGTTGCCCACTTTCTCAACAGCATCTGCCGCCAGAATTTTAGCCGTAGCTACAGCCCTGTCATCCAACTCATTCCATTCAAAGTTCGCCATAAACAATCCTTTCGTCAATTATCACTAGTATAGCATCATATGCCCTCATTCAACAACCCCCTCGAAGCGCAGTGTGTCCTCAACCATATCGTGCAGATTACGTTTCGCCTTGAAACCCAGTAGTTCGGCTGCTTTATTAGTGTCAGAATACGTCTCTGGTAAGTCCGCTTTTGCCTTTTCGCCATAGAAATACGGCACATCCATCCCTGAAACCGCTTCAAATGTTTTAATCACATCGAGCACACTAGATGGGGTGCCAGTGCCCATATTAACAGCATCAAACCCCTTAAAATCAGGCTCAAGCACTTTCTTCAACGCCAGCACATGTCCTAGTGCGGGTCGGATGCGTGAATATAGTCACGCAGGCAAGTCCCATCAGGAGTGTCGACGCCATGACCGCGAACCTCAAGGCTATTATCGACACCTTTGAGCACCTTAACAATCGCGGGGAAGAGCATAAAAGTTCTAGGTGGGTTGTCGCCAATTTTACCGCTCTTATCGGCGCCTACAGCATTAAAATACCGCAAACTCAAACATTTTAGCCCAGTCGCCTTGCAAACATCTTGTATAATAACTTCCTGAATAAACTTTGAGGCACCATAGGAATTAGTCGTGTTACCGATCGGCAAGGTCTCACTCAATGGCATATTCTCCGCTGTAGCACTCGCCCCATACGCCGTGCAAGAAGACGAGAAGATTAACTTGTCAACATTATACTCATCCATAACTTCAAGCAGCGCGATGCCTCCGATTACATTATTCGAGAAATACTTTAAGGGATCAACTACAGACTCAACAACATATTTGAACGCTGCGAAATGTATCACTGCATCAATACTGTTCTCACTGAACACATTGCGCAGTGCCATTTTGTCAGTGACGTCTAGATCATAAACTTTAAGGCTTTGCCCCATCAACTCGTCTAACACACCGACAATTTCACGCTTTGAATTCGAGAAATTATCAACAATTATTGGAGTGAAACCGTTTTTCGCCAACTCTAACGCTGTGTGCGAACCGATGAAGCCTGCACCACCTGTAACCAATATATTCATACTATCAGTATAGCAGACAGTATGTCAAATTGGGGACATTACCACATCATGTCATCCTTAGACACACCGCCCCTCATGTCATCCTTGGCTTTATGCCGAGGATCCATCGGACAAGCCCGAGCCTGCCCTTGGCTTTATGTCACGCTGCGCTGGATCTATGAACGCACCACCCTGGACCCTCGGGACAAGCCCAAGGGTGACACGAGAACGGACACATTGGACCCTCGGGACAAGCCCGCCCATGTCATCCTTAGACACACCGCCCCTCATGTCATCCTTGGCTTTATGCCGAGGATCCATCGGACAAGCCCGAGCCTGCCCTTGGCTTTATGTCACGCTGCGCTGGATTTACGCTAGCACTGTAGTTTTAGCAGCCTACTTCTTTTCATTTAGTATTGCTAGTAGGCGCAATATCTCGATATACAACCAGACGATGTCAAGCAGAATCGAATATGAGATTGACCAAGAAAACTCACGTGGGGCAACACCGACCATCTCGTCTATGTTGTCGAAGTCACGAACTAGCATGAACGAACCGAGCAGAATTGCACCGAGCGAAATCAGTATCCCCAGTGGCCCCATAGAATAGACGCCAAACCCAGGCAGGACGTGAAACCACACCAGAACCGCATTAATCAAGGCGAAAATACAGTATGCAGGAAGGGCAATCATTATGAAGCGCGAGATGACCGATTTTGTTGACGTAGCTAGATACTTACTTCCCAAACTGCACGCCCAAACCACAGCCGCAGTTGCAAGAACCGCCTGCAAGACCACGCCATCATAAAGTGTATTATACGCGATTGAAATCACGCCAAGCAAAAAACCCTCAGCCGCGCAGTATGTCAGAATGACCCATGGCCTTGGCGCAGTCATCTTGAATGCGTTGTATATCCCCGCAGCAATCGTCAAGACCACGCTAATGATAGTGACGATACCTAGCGTAGCAGGCGGAAGTATACCTGAATCGGACAAGAACGCTGAAATAAGTGCTGATAATGTCGTTATACCAACACATAAGAGAGTCCTGTTAAAGACGTCTGCCTTACTCATCGTCTCCACACCAATGTCCGCCTTAGCGTTCATGAATGATGGACGTGCAACTAAACTATTTTGAAATGCCATATCAGTAGTATAGCACATATAGCGCAAAAGTTTAACCGCGCTTCTTGAGCAACCTCTTCGCGACGATATTTGCCACCTGCTGCACCAACTGCACGAGAATAATTATGACAACAATGGCAACAAGTGTCACCGAATCGTCCATCTCGCGGTATCCATACTGAAGAGCAAAATCACCGAGCCCACCGCCGGCAACAGTGCCCGCCATCGCCGACATGTCCACGACCGCAACAAATATGAAGGCATACCCCAAAATCAAGGGTGCAAGGCACTCCGGAATTAAAATCTGTGCAATAATTCGCAGTCTGCTCGCCCCCATACTCCGTGCGGCTTCAATAATCCCTGGATCCGCTGAAACTAGGTTCTGCTCGACGATACGAGAGGTCGCAACTGTACAAAAGATGATCATCGGGAACCCTGCAGCGACAGTGCCAATCGACGTCCCCACTACTGAAATTGTGAGCGGTCGAACTGCCGTCAAGAATATGATAAACGGAATCGGACGGATAATGTTCACGACCACGTTAAGCACCTGATAGACAACCACATTCTCGAAAAGGTTACCGCGACGCGTGGTGTAGAGCGCCAAACCAAGCACCAGACCCAGAATACCGCCTATCAAAATCGTCGTCGACACCATATATAGCGTCTCTCCAAAGGCTTGAATCAACTTGGGGATCAGACTCTTCTGCCATTGGGCATCAGTTGCCGCAAAAATAAGTGCATCCTGAAAACTACTCATCATCAAGCACCCCCCGCTCAAGCTGTTCTAATGTGTTAACGAAGTTCTTTGTCGCAGTCGCCTTCGGATTGTCAAAAATCTCCTTCACCGCGCCCACTTCAACTATTTCACCCGAATCCATCACCGCTATCTCGTCGCAGATTAACCTGACAACGCTCATAGTATGCGTAATTAACACTATTGTGATGCCGAACTCACGGTTAACCCGCTTGAGCAATTTCAACACGTCGAGTGTAGTTTCAGGATCTAATGCACTGGTCGCCTCATCTGCCAGAAGTATTTCCGGGTTCGTCGCCAACGCCCTCGCAATTGCCACCCTCTGCTGCTGTCCGCCAGAAAGTTGTGCAGGAAACGCATCGCGCTTTTCACTCAAGCCCACGAATTCCAGTAGTTGTTCGACTTTTTCGATGCGCTCAGTCTTGCCGATTTTCGCTAACTTCAAGGGGAACTCAACGTTTTGCCAGACCCTCTTCGACTTGAACAGGTTAAACCCCTGAAAAATCATACCGATCTTGCGCCGCAGTTTCTTCAGCTCAGACTCGTTCAAGCTGCCCACATTCTCGCCAAGCACCTCAACCACACCGTGGGTTTGCGTCTCCAGCTGGTTAATCAGCCTGACAAGAGTAGACTTACCGGCACCAGAATGCCCAATCACACCAAAAATGCTTCCCCGCTCAATCTCAAGGGATACATTTTTTACAGCCGAAAATGTCGAACCATGAGCCTTGAATTCCTTGGAAACATTGTCAAACTTGATGATACTTGCTATTCTGAACATCCTCCTTTTGCTTCAGCATTACCTACTTCTGTGCGCTTGCCTTGACCAACTCGACTTGCTGCGCCAGAATTGACTCTAACTCTGACTGGGAAAGCTTGTTGACCGAAGTCGAAATGAAGTCAGCCCCACCAGAATCGGTGATTAACGCCTCCTGGACGCTCGGGCTAGCGAAGATTTCGCCCAACTTCTTGACCGCCTCATTGTTGATGTTTTTGTCAGTCGTAGCGAAGATGTTAATATACGGCTTAGCGCTCTCAGCCTCGGCAGACTCAGTGTAAAGCGGTTTTTTGCGCGACTCCTCGGATATATTCTTCACAAAGTCATTATTGACCACTGCAGCAGCCACTTGAGGGTCACTCAGGCTGATTGGTGTTTGTGACGTCACAACTGGGAGAATCTTAACTTTCGACGCCGTCTCATCAATATCGCTAGGAACTACGACTGCCTTGTGGTCAGTGTGCAACTTAACTAGCCCAGCATTTTCGAGCAGTAGAATTGCACGCGACTGGTTAGTGCCATCATTCGGAATAGCGATCTGACTGCCATCTTTAATGTCCTCAAGCGACTTCACGCCATCTGCCGAAGAACCCCAGAGCGAAATCGGGAACACTGCGGTCGCCGCGTAAGGAACAAGATTATTTCCAGTGGTCGCAATATACTTCGCTAGATACTGTATATGCTGAAATTCGTTGACGTCCACAGCACCTTCAACTGTCGCGGGGTTCACCTCGGAATACTCACCGAAGTTCTTCAACTCGACGTATATGCCCTGCTTCTCGGCCTCTTCTTTGAAAATGGGCCACTGTTCATCAGACGCACCGACGACACCGAGAACAATTGGATTACCTTTCGTGCCCTTTTCCGCAGCCACTTTCCCTGATTCACCACAGCTAGTCAAAGCCGTCGCAAAGCCCAATATAAGGACAACTGCTGCCACTTGCGCCAACACCCGCCTGAAACCTATCTTCAAAATGTTCATATTCACCCTTTCTACTACTACCTACTACTACAGTATTGCACAATTCTAGCAAATCTGCACGTCATTTATACGATTTCTAGTGTAGCACAAATCGGACTTATTGGTAAATTGAAGGACACTACACAAAACTATGTGATTTTATGTAGTTTGCGCAGTTTGGTGGAACTAATATCTACAGAATTGATCTCCACTAGCGTAACGCCATTGGGAATGTCACTGACTTCGAAGCCTGGGCGATTGACAACGATAAAATTAACTAGTTCGGTCAACAATGCGAAGTCCTTCCAGTTCGGCAAGTCGTCCAGAACGTCACTGCCTGCGATGAAGAACAGCTCCGCGTCCGGGAACTGGTGCCTGAAGTCTTGCGCAGTATCTATTGAATACGTCACGCCACCACGCAGAATGTCAACGCGCGAGACTTGGTGCTCAGAGCCATTATCTTCTAGGAATTGCTCCAGTCCTGCCACTCTTTCCTCAGGTGAGACTGCCGATGCCTTGAATTTGTGCATATTGGCTGGAACGAAGAACACTGCGTCGAGGTTAAGCTTTGATTTCAGTTCGTCTGCAACTGTAAGGTGGCCCAAATGCGGTGGGTCAAACGTGCCGCCGAAGATGCCAATTTTCATCGACTAACTCAGGCAAACACTTTGATTGTTAGCGCACCACGCTTTATAGTCCGCCTTCGCAGCATTGAAGTCCGCCTCAGTGTCCAAGAATAGTGTCTCACCAGTCGACGGATCAACAGTTATAAAATACAGCCAGTCGCCGGGCGTAGGATTCTTGACCGCTTGTATTGCCGCTTCACCTGGATTCGAAATAGGCGTCGGTGGCAAACCCTTGTGGATGCGCGAGTTATAAGGGTTGTCGGGGTCGTCCAAGTCCTTTTGATACAACTCTAACTTCGACTCACCGCTGCCGTCGTGGACCCCGTATGAAACTATAGTGTCCATGGCTAAAGGCATATCAATTTCGAGCCGGTTGTCAATCACCCGTGCCGCTTTTGCCATGTCAGCGTTAGATATCACCTCTTTCTGGACAATTGATGCCTTGGTCAAAACTTCCTGATAGCGTTCTGGTTCGATTGAGTTATCCGTGAGCACTTTCTTCGTGGTCTCAACCAAAGTCTTGATTACATTCTGCGCGTTCGACTCATTATACTTAAACTTATACGTGTCCGGGAACAGCCACCCTTCAAATGACGAAACACCGACAGGCAGCATATCAGAAAGCCCGAGCATCGCAGTCCTCAACTCATCTTCACCTAGCCCTAGTGCGTTCGAGAGGATTGTCAGCGTCTGCTTCACGGTTTTGCCCTCAGGTATTGTGACACTCTTCACGGCAACAGCTTTCGGGTCCTGCAGTCGCTCCAGCGCTTCAAATGAACTCATCTTTTTGTACATCAAGAAGTCTCCAGTAGGTATCTTGTCCTGCGGGTTCTCTTTCGACACTTGTATGAACACTTTAGCGGACATTATTATGCCTTCCTCTTCAAACTGTTCGGCCACTTCGGCAACTATCGACCCTGCTTCAATATGAACTACCACTGAGTCATCTTTAGAATAGGTGCCCTCAGCGTAATCTTTTACAGCGGTGACCTTAGTGTAGACCAAAAAACCGCCCGCTGCCAGCATACTGACCAGCACTAGAATAAAAACAACTCTACCAAAAACCTTCATATTTACCCTTCTTCACAATCGCAATAACCATTACTGTCCAACAACCTCAACTATCCTGCATTCAACGCGTCGGCAGACGATACAATTTCAGTCAACTCTTGCGTAATTCCTGCCTGCCTTGCCTGGTTCGACTTCCGTATCAAGTCCTCAACTAAATCCTTAGCGTTATCTGTCGCAGTGTGCATCGCTCTCTGGCGACTTGCCGTCTCTGATGCCGCTGCTTCTAATAGACATGCATGGATTCGCGAACTGATATACGTCGGCAACAGCGCGTCTAGCACTTCCTCCTCTTCAGGCTCAAAATGGTAAAGAGGCGGTATTGCCTGCTCAACACCCTTTATCTGCTCGTCAAACTCATCGTCAGTGTGCTTGAAAAGGTGTGTCTTTGCGGCACTATCACCTGTGATGTCATCGACGCCGTCCAAGTCACCGTCAGTAATACTCATCGGCAACATCCTAACAATCTTCGGGCGCTGTGTCACCATATTCACAAACTCAGTGGAGACTATTAACAGTTCATCAACTGCCTCCTCAAGGTTATCACTCAAAAAGGTGTCGACGAGCTTCTTGGCAATCTCTTTCGCCCGCTCGAAATTAGGCGCGTCTGAGTCACCCTCCCAGGAGCCCTCGAGAGACCTACCGCGATACTGATAATATGAATGCGCCCGCCGACCTGATGTGAACAGAACTGGAGTCTTACCGTGCTCGACAATTCTGTCGCAAAGGGTCTCAGTAGTCCTTATAATGCTTGCCGAATAGGACCCCGCCATCCCACGGTCACTGGTAACGCAGAGTATTGCAATGCGGTTCGTCAACTTTTTCCCCAACTCGTCACGGGTTGCCGTAAGCGGGTGTTTAATTGAAGTGTAGGTGGCGACCTGCGAGATTGCCTCAGTTATCGCGGCGGAATACGGTGCGCTCGCCACAGCCAAATCACGCGCCTTCGCAATGCGGGAGGCAGCAATCAGCTCTTGTGCGCCAAAAATCTTCTGCAAGTTCTTCGTGCTCGCGGTCCGCTTCTTATACTCCAGTTGAGATACCATATCAGTAGTATAGCACATAACTTCATTCGCAGGGCGCCCAGCGGAGCGGTGTGTCACCCTTGGGCTTGATGTCCTCTGTCACCCTTGGGCTTGTCCCGAGGGTCCAGTGGTGTGGGTGCCATGCCATTATGGATCTTCGGCATAAATCCAAAGATGACAAGTGGGAGGGCGACTGACGGGACTTGAACCCGCGACATCCGGAACCACAATCCGACGCTCTACCGACTGAGCTACAATCGCCATATAATGCTACACCTTAATTATAGCAGACCCACACGCGTTTTGTTAAATCGGCCCGCTAGTAAAGTTATTTCCGCCTCTTGCGCGTAGGCTGCTTAACGTTCGGGAGCCGTTTCCCTGGTAGTAATTGTGCCGACCGAACACCTGCGAGTGACGCATCCTGCCCAGTGGCCTCAAGCTCAGCGCGCAATTCCTCACGTGCAGCGTCAACTTTTACATTATGCGCCTGAACATTCTTGTCAGTAGACCGGAACGCCACCTCCATAGGCGTCGCCAAAAAGATAGATGAATACGCACCCGCTGCCATGCCGACGAAAAGTGCAAGTGCAATGTCACGGAGTGTTCCTGCACCCATAAAGAATGCGCCGAAGAACAGAATCGATCCAATTGGCAGAAGTGCCACGACTGAAGTATTGATTGACCGCACGAGCGTTTGATTGAGTGCAAGGTTTGCCTGCTCGGAATACTTCGCGTTCGAGCGGTTCAGCACATCCTTAGTGTTCTCGCGGACCTTGTCAAAAACGACCACAGTGTCATACATTGAGTAGCCCAAAATAGTCAAGAAGCCAATCATGGATGCTGGTGTAATCTCCCAGCCGACCACCGCGTATATACCTATCGTGATGACGAGGTCATGTATCAGTGCAATTATTCCGCTGAGCGCCATTCTCCAGGAGCGGAAGTATACGGTCATAAATAGTGCACAAGCGATGAGGAACACCACTAGCCCTTGCAACGCTTTAACGCCGACCGATGCACCCCAAGTAGGACCGATCGCAGTGTTAGATACTTTTTCGCTGTTCACGCCATATGCCGACGCCAGTTTATCGCGCAGTTTATTGACATCTTCTTGGTCGTTAATGACACCAGTCTGGACCCTAACGCTGTCATTACCCACACTTGAAACGCTGGGCTCTTCAGTCGGATAGTCTTCGTGAATCACATCAATCGCGGTCTGTTGCACTTGCTGGTGTGTCCCCGAAATCGTGAACTCGGTGCCGCCCTTGAAGTCGATGCCTAAATTGAGCCCCATGAAAATTATCGCCAGAATGCAGAGTGCGCATAGCGTTAGGGACACGGTGAAGAACTTCCAGCGGTGCCCGACAACGTCGTAGGATTTCGCGCCAGTGTAGAGCGCGTTACCCCACGATTGGCGGTTAGCGTGCAGTTCTTTTTGCTCTTGTTTGCTTGACATTATTCGCTAGCCTCCTTCTTCTTCGTCGCGGTTTTCTTCGCAGCAGGTTTCGCTACTGGTTTCGCTACTGGCTTACGTGCCGCAGATGTCTTCTTCGCAGCAGGTTTAGCCGCCGTTTTGCTCGCAGTCGCAGTTTTCTTCGCCGCAGGTTTCGCCACTGTCTTGCTCGCACCCGCAGTCTTCTTCGCAGCTGGTTTGCTTGCAGTCGCAGTCCTCTTCGCCGCAGGTTTCGCCACTGGTTTCCGTGTGGTTGTGGTTCGTTTCGCCACTGGCTTCTTCGCAGGTTTCAGGTCCACCACTTCCTCGGACACTTCCTTGGGGCTCGGATCATTCTCTACAACTTCCGCTGCCTTCGCCTCAATCTCGGACTTGAACGCTACTTCCTGAATCTTCTTGACGTCTTTGCCAGCAGCAAGCGCTTTCTTCTCGGCAATGCTCAATGACACCTCAGCTAACTCTTCAGGGTCGACAGCGCCGCTCTTGTGCATCATAAGTTTCTTACCCATAAGCGCTTCATGTTCTTTTTGGTGCAGTTTCGCCAACTTCTTCGCATTAAGCACTCTGCCCTTTGCTAACAACTTCTGCTTCTTGAGGTCGTCCTTGGCTTGTCGTTTAGCCTTCTTCTCGTCCAGTCTTTCTTTACGCATCCTATCTTTCTCGGACCGTGAAAGTGCCCTGTATTTCCGAGCATTATCGGCACCAAGATTGAACGCAGACAGCCCTGAGAGTGGGTGACCTTCCCTGAAGAAGTGCATCTTAGTAAGAAGGACCACAACAGGGTGCGTAAACATGCAGACGACGACTAGGTCAATCACAGTGGTTAAGCCCAATGTGAATGCGAAACCGCGCACGCCACCGACCGCAAGCAGATAGAGTATTAACGCGCAGAGAACGTTCACAGTGTCGGACGCTAAAATAGTCTGCAGTGCACGCGTCCACCCTCGATTTACGGCCACCTCAAGATTTCGACCGTCGCGAAGTTCGTCACGAATGCGCTCAAAATACACGATGAAGGAGTCTGCAGTAATACCAATACTCACTATTATGCCGATGATACCAGGCAGCGAAAGGCGGTATCCAATCTGCCAGCTCAGTAGAAGTATAGATCCGTATGTCAACAATGCCGCGACGAGCAATGAGCTGACCGTGACTAGACCTAATGCGCGATACTGGAACAGCGAGAACAACACGACAAGCAGTAGTCCGAAAATACCAGCCAGCAGTCCTTTCTCAAGTTGCTCAGAACCTAGACTAGCGGACACCTGCTCCTTAGAGTCGACCTCGAAGTTCATTGGCAACGCACCGAAACTCAACTGGTTCGCTAGTGTGGTTGCCCAGGTCCTAGTAGATGAAGTCGAATTGGCGCCATCTTGACTTTGACTTGACTGCCCTGAAGAAATTTCGACACCATTGCCCTTGACAAAATTGACGTCTGGTTGAATCGATGGTGCGGAAATGACAAGCCCGTCTAGTGTAATTGCAAACTGATTCCTGGGTTGGTCCAGCGTCTTAATTTGCTTCGAAATGTTGATGAATGCGTCGTCTGCCTCCTCTTTGAACTGGAGTGACACAACATACTCATTCGAATACTTACCGTTCGCCAGTGGCTTCAAGCCTGCAGAAGCGCGGTCAATCCCGTCACCCTCAACAGCTACTGGAGCCAGCATATATTTCGCAGTGCCATCCTGTGCGCAAGTTGCCAGTGGTTTTGAGGCATCATCACCCCCACCGCCTTTGACATTCTCCTCTTTGGTGCAGTCTAGTGTGTTGAACTTCTCGATGTCCTCTTCGGTAATCTCGGAGTATTTTGACGTCCCTGTCCCCTTGTCGCTCGCGAGTTGGGAATCATAAGTCGCTTTGTCCTGTGCGTCCATATCAGCAATATACGCGTCAACTTCCTCTTGAGTGCCAATCTGCCCGTCGCCGTCCTTGTCATACTTCGCAACGTCAGGATTAGTCTGCGTTTGCGCTGCCGCCTTAGTCCCCAACGCTGAAGAGTAATATCTACCTTGCGCGGCGCCCACTGCGATCACTGGACGAAAACTCATCTTCGCAGCGTTAGAAATCAACTTAATGGTCTCGTCGCTCGGAGTCTCCCCAGGAATGCCAACCACAATATTCTCGGACCCCTGCTTTGAAATCTCGGACTCTGACACACCAGATGCGTCAATGCGTTGGCGAATCACATCAATTGCGCGGTCCAAAGCGTTATCGTCAGGAATTGACCCGTCCTCAGTCTGCGCCTTCAAGATCAATTGCGTTCCGCCCGCGAGGTCTAGGGCAAATTTTGGCGTGAACGAAACTGGTGCATCATCCTTTTTCGGAGTCTCCACGGGCTCGGGTGCTTCCTCACTAGGCGTCGCCTCAGTTTGGGGTTGAGTAGCATCAGCGGGGTCTTCAGTCACTGGATTGCCGTCTTGTGTCGGAGTTTCGGTGCTGCTTGCCTCGTCGGGTGTAGTAGCATCAGGTGCATCGGAATCAGTATTACCCGATGTTGCGTTCTCCTCGTCATTCACGGTCTTCTCAGTTGCGGACGAGTCTTCAGTGGCAGTCTGTGCAGCATCAGTCTCAGAGTGCGCCTGCTTCCATTGCACGACGCCAAACCCTACAGATCCATACATTAAAAGTATGATTACGCCTAGCGCGACAAGTAAACGAACTGGACGCTGCTTTTTACCAACTTTCTTTGCTGCCATTAAACTCCCCTAAAACTAACCGACTACTTTTTCTTTATCGCCACTTTCTTCGCAGCAGATTTTGCTGGGGCTCTTTTTGCGCTCGGTTTTGTATCTTCACTGCTCTCAACTGCTGCTGCCTTAACGCTTGGAGCAGATTTGACTGCTGTTTTAGAAACTGTGTCAGGCAGTTCGCGGACAGCATCAAGCAACCAGCGAGACTTAGAACCCTCGGAATTGATGACTACTGAGTTTTTCGAGATGTCGACGGTTTCAATTGTGCCAATAAGACCACTTCCAGTCATTACTACGTCACCTTTACTGATTTTTGAACGGAACGCCTCAGCCTCTTGAGCACGAGCACGACTAGAACGCTGGGTGAACCAAATCATCCCGCAGAATACGACTAATACAACCAATAATAACAAAACGTCCATAAACACCTTTCTTCAGCGCGAAACACGCCTATAGACTAATTTAGCACATATTGACGTCAAAGTTAAATCAGCTCAGTATAATCGCTAGTGCGACACCCGATCGCGCGTGGATCCAGCGCAGCGTGGGACAAGCCCAAGGATGACACTGACCCCTATTGTGTCATCTTTGGCTTTATGCCGAAGATCCATAATGGCATGACTGACGCGTGGGTCCAGCGCAGCGTGGGACACGCCCAAGGACGACATGGGGACGGTGTGCCCAAGGACGACATGGTGACGGTGTGCCCAAGGGTGGCATGGTGGGTGCGCATGATGGTAATAGGCAACTATTTAACGATTGCAATACGGCGCGCAGTGGAAATCAGTTCATGCAACTGAGAGTCTTGCTTGTCCTGGTCGAAAATACTAACCTCTATTCCAGTCTGCTTAGAATACTCTTCAAAAACGCGCAGGCAGGACTTCTTGTTGCTTAGTGCGATGAGCGTGTTCACGCCAAAACTCGACAGGAACAGTGTGCAGTTGTTAAGTTTTCGGTCCAATTGCTTGGTCGTGTAGGACTTTTTACGGACTCGCTGCAGGGTAATTTGAATGCGCTGACCGATTTCTGGGTTGTGTTTCAGTTCAAGGTCGAACTTGTCGAGCAAATTCTTGTCATCGCGGTATGTCAGTATACCTTTCGCCTCTGCCATCTCGAACCACTGCACCTGGTCAATCTCCTTCTTCGATGCCGGCTTCACTTTCTTGCGTGGCTTCAACTCTCGAAGCGATGCATCAACAATATGACCGATGTAGTATTTTACCGATTTGCGTGTCGCCACCGCAAGGTCCTTGACCCCCTCAGTGTCGTATTCAATCTGACCGAACGCTTGGTCGAGCACAATTGGCAGCCCAGTCTCCTCTTCAACTTCACGGACCGCAGCAGACTCAGCCTTCTCGTTCTTGTCTAACTTCCCCTTCGGAAAGGACCAGTCGTTATATTTTGGACGGTGTACGAGCAGGACTTCAATATTTTTCGCACGGCGACGCCAGACAATCGCACCAGCAGCTTCAATTTGCTTAATCACGTCGCCTCGTCATCTCAATTTCAGTGACCCTACCGTCTTCTTCGACCTGTTAATGATTTCTTGCTGGATATCTTTGAGCGGTTTGCCCGACTCGTCAAGGTGAATGCGCTTATACTTCCCGTCTAGTTGCATTTCCCACCGCTGAATGTCATCGCGGAAAGTGTATTCCAGCAGGTTGTTCAACTCCGAAATGTGGTCCTCAGACTCGATACGGACTAGCGCTTCAACACGTCGATCCAAGTTCCGATGCATCAAATCTGCCGAACCAATCCAGATGTCAGGGAGAATTGCCTCGGGGTCACAAATATTGTGCTTGAATGCGTAAATACGGGAGTGCTCAAGAAACCTGCCGAGTATTGAGCGAATCTTGAAGTTTTTCGCAATCTCGGGGTCATTAATTTTCAGCCCACATACTCCACGAACGAGCATCTCGACTTTTACACCCGCCTTCGCAGCGTTAAATAGCGCCTGAACTGACGCCTCATCGACAATCGAGTTCATCTTAAACCTAATCCAGCAGTCTGTCGCCCCAGCTTGAGCAAGTTTGGTCTCATTTTCTATCCTGGTGAGCAGCCCCTTCCGGATAGATTTTGGCGCAACTAGGAGCCTCGAGTAGTTCGATTTTGGCGCGTAGCCTGACAACTGGTTAAAGAGTTTAGTCAAGTCCTCGCCGACGACATCATCATTGGTCAAAATACCATGGTCAGTGTATATTCGTGCGGTCTTGGGGTTATAGTTCCCCGTGCCGATGTGGGAATACCGCTTAATCTTGCCGTCCTCATTGCGGATCACCAACGCAATCTTGCAGTGCGTCTTCAAGCCTACAATACCGTATACTACGTGCACACCAGCCTTCTCAAGTTTCTTCGCCCACTCGATGTTCGCCTCCTCGTCAAAGCGCGCCTTAATCTCGACTAGTGCAAGTACCTGTTTCCCTGCTCGTGCGGCATCAATTAGTGCGTCAATAATCGGAGAGTCACCGCTCGTGCGATACAAGGTTTGCTTAACCGCCAAGACATTAGGGTCGTGTGCCGCCTGCTCAATGAACCTCTGAACTGAAGTGGAGAAGGAGTCATACGGGTGGTGGAGCAGTATTTCGCCCTTGCCTATAGCCTTAAAAATGTCCACTGGCTCGCTCGACTGCTTATTATTCAAGAAACGGTGGGTCTTCGGCATAAACGCGGGGTACTTGAGGTCACTGCGCTTCACACCCGCGATTTGAAACAGCCCTTTATGGTCAAGAATACCAGGAATTGACACGATATTGACATCCTGTAAGTGCAACTCTTCTAGCAGTAGTTCCTTAAGGCCATTACTCATATTGAAACCGATTTCTAGGCGGACAGGTGGTCCGAATCGCCTTCGGTGTAACTCCTGTTCAATCGCTTTAAGTAGGTTTTCCGCATCGTCCTGCTCGACGTCAAGGTCCTCATTTCGAGTAATCCTGAAGGGCGCAACCTCTATAATCTGCATACCAACGAATAGGCTCTCAAGGTGCTCAGTAATCAGATCCTCGAGCGAGATGAAGATGTCCGCCTCGTCGTCTACTTTTATAAATCGCGGCAAGTTGTCCGGAACCTTAACGCGCGCGAAATGTCGGACACCTGTTTTGAAGTTCTGCACCATTATCGCGAGGCTGATTGAGCTACCAGATATGTACGGGAATGGGTGCGCCGGATCTACTGCGAGCGGGGTGAGGATCGGGAATATTTGCGACTCGAACATCTCCTGTAGTTTGCCTTGTTGTGTTTTGTTCAGTTCGCTCCACCGCTTGATGAGCACACCACTCTTGTCCAGCAGAGGTTTTATCGTGTCCGTGTAGTTCTTTGCGTGGCGAAGTTGAAGTTCTGCGGAATGCTTGAACACCTCGTTTAACACCTTTTGCGGTTCCATCCCAGTTGCGCCAGGTATTGCTAGCCCAGTCTTTATTCGCCTCTGCAAACCTGCCACCCGCACCATAAAGAACTCGTCTAGGTTTGAAGCAAAAATCGCAGAGAAACTCACGCGCTCGAGTAAAGGAACGTTGGGGTCCTCGGCTAGTTGGAGAACACGCTCATTGAAGTCCAACCACGAGAGTTCACGCTCCGAGAAGAATGACGAGTCCAGTGAGGTCTCGGAGTTTTTGTATTCGACGTCAGAAATGCGCTCAGAAATTGACACCTGCCCAGTCTGGGAAGGCGCTTTATGACGAATGCTACGTGCTACCATTCCTATAGTATAGCACAAAGCCGTAGACTCGTTTAACCGAGCAAAAGGCGGTGGGGTGCAAAATCCGTAGTTTTTTGACCTAACATTTTATGCTACCTCCTTATATTGTAGCATACTTCTTCCTTTTCGTGGCGGTAAGCCCCCGTAGATGGACTTGGGACGC
>JAISRT010000006.1 GCA_031273495.1 Candidatus Ancillula kalotermitis
CGCAGGGCAAAAGGATTCAGGAATATGGATAACTTCATCAATATGATCTATCTGGTTTGTTCAAACCTAAAATTGGAGAAATTAAGTTACCCTACCCACTCAATTTGACGAAGAGCCAAAAATCTTTTATGAGATGTATTCAGAAACAAAACGAATAGTTGGGGATGACCTCGGCTATGAGCCACCAACAAGAATGACTCTTCTGAGGCAAGGGCCGGGTGGTATCCTAAAAGCAATTACTCCGTTACCGCTTCTTCGATTCATTCATCGACTACTGAGTGTGTAAGTCATACTCGCCGAAGATGAAAATAACGCTAAACGTGAAACTTTAAGAATAATCTGCTATAATAGTGATAATGAGAGCAATTCAGGAGTTCTGGAGAGCATCAGAGTAAATGAAAGGAAATAATATGGCATTAACAAAAGCTAATATCGTTGACGTAATCGCAGATCAGTCTGGTCTTACAAAGGCAGACGCAGGTCATGCACTAGATGCATTCGTAGACTTGTTTTACGCTGAGATAAAGAAGAACGGCGAGTTCGGAATCACTGGACTTTTCAAAGCTGAGGTTAAAGAAACTTCTGCTCGTGAAGGACGTAATCCAGCAACTGGCGCTGCAATCAAGATCCCTGCTGGGAAAACTGTTCGCATCAAGGCAGGCGCTGCGCTGAAGAACTCAGTTAAGTAATTTTCTGACGTTTATTTAGTAAAAACCCCAGCTCCGCTGGGGTTTTTGCGTATTTTTCCGCTCTTGGTGGCGCACTGTTGCGTGGCTCTATGCGCACAAATGAATTCGCTACGCTCATGCTGAACTGCGCTTAAGCGCTGGACCCTCGGGACAAGCCCAAGGGTGACATGATGATACAAGCCCCCGCCCCTGTCATCCTTGGCTTTATGCCGAGGATCCATCGCTAAGGCGTCACGCACCCCCCGCCCGCACTGGACCCTCGGGACAAGCCCAAGGGTGACAAAATGGGTCAAACTCGCTTGCGAGTTTGGCAAATAAGCGGGAGGAGAGCTCGGCGTCCACCCGCATGCGAATGAAGTTATGTGCTATACTTGTGATAATGGATGTGAATGCGATAAACAAGGCGCTTGATATTGTTCGTGAACAAATCGTTTCAGCGGCTGACCTACACGAGTTGGACGCTCTAAAGAAGCAGTTTATGAATGACGTTGTCGCGCCCGCATCGAAGCAGATAGGGACGCTAGCACCAGAGATGCGCTCTTCCGCCGGGAAAGTGCTTAGCGAGGCAAAACAGCAGTTTGAGGAGTTCTTTACGCCTGTCAAGGAGAAGCTTGCGCAGGTGGAGCAGTCCATTGCGCTTGAGTCCGAGCGCGTTGATGTGACGGCAGTTGAACAAATCGTTCCTCTTGGTGCCCGTCATCCACTCAGTGTTCTTCAGGAGGACATCGCGGAGTTCTTCCGGTCTATTTCGTGGCGCATCGCTCAAGGGCCCGAAGTTGATGCCGAGTGGTATAATTTTGACGCGTTGAACTTCGGCGTTGACCACCCAGCACGCCAGATGCAGGACACCTTCTATCTTGAGAAGGCAAATCAAGTGTTGCGCACCCACACTTCACCTGTGCAGGTAAGATCAATGCTTGAAAATGGCGTTCCGTTGTATATTGCGTGCCCTGGGAAGGTGTATCGGACCGACGAACTCGATGCCACGCACACCCCAGTGTTCCACCAATGTGAAGGCCTTGCGATTGATAAAGACTTGAGCATGGCGAACTTGAAGGGCACAATAGATGCTTTCGCGAAGAAGATGTTCGGTAGTTCTGCTAAGACACGCCTGCGACCAAGTTATTTCCCGTTCACAGAGCCTAGCGCGGAGATGGATGTTTGGTACGAGAACAAGAAGGGCGGCGCTGGCTGGATTGAGTGGGGTGGGTGCGGAATGGTGAACCCCAATGTGTTGAAGTCATGTGGCATCGACCCTGAAGTTTACAGCGGTTTTGCTTTTGGTATGGGGCTAGAGCGCACGCTGATGTTACGCCACAATATACAAGATATGCATGACATTGTTGAAGGTGATGTTCGCTTCTCGCGCCAGTTTGGGTTCGAGAGTTAGGGGTGTCGGGTGAATATTGACAAGAATTGGTTGAGCGATTGGGTTGAGGTGAAAGAGTCCCTGACCTATGAGCAATTGGCGGCGGATTTGGTTAAGGTCGGGCTAGAAGAAGAGGCAATTCACACTTCAGGCGTCACTGGTTCTATCGTGCTCGGTAAGGTTGTGAAGAAACAGGCATTTCAGGCGAGCAACGGTAAGACTATAAACTACTGTAGGACTGATTGTGGGTCAGAGTTTAACGATAAAGTTGATGACCCAGAGAAAGAACTCGAAGTGGGGAGTCGCGGTATAATCTGTGGTGCGCAGAACTTTGATGAAGGTGATTTAGTTGCCGTGGTGCTACCGGGTGCACGGCTGCCCGGTGACTTTGAGATAGCGGCGCGTAAAACCTACGGGCACATTTCGAACGGTATGCAGTGCTCGGAGAAGGAGTTGGGGCTCGGTGAAGATTCGGGTGGAATTATTGTGCTGCAGAAGTCAAAGTGGGCGGAGCAAGTTAAGTCAATGGCACTTGGCACCGACCTGAAGGAGCTTTTTGGGTTAAACAAAGAGGTTCTCGAGATTAACATCACGCCAGACCGCGGGTATTGCTTCAGTTTGCGGGGTGTTGCACGCGAGTTCGCACTGTCGACAGGTGTACCTTTCAAGGACCTGGTGCTAGAGTATCAGGCAAAAGCACAGGAGCTTGGTGCAGCGGACTCAGTAGATGTTGAGTTGCAAGATGAGCGACCAATTCGCGGTGTGCCAGGCTGCGCGAGGTTCGCTACAATCCGAGTGGAAGGTGTCAATCTGGACGCGAACACACCTGCCTGGATGAAGCATCGCCTTGAGGTTGCGGGGTTTAGGTCAATTTCTCTGCCTGTGGACGTGACGAACTATGTGATGATGCATTTCGGGCAACCTTTACATGCCTACGACCTTGATGAAGTTGTTGCACCGATTGTTGTGCGACGTGCCACGCCTGGTGAAAAGATTGAGACCCTTGACGAAAAGCAGCGTGAACTTTTTGAAGAGGACCTGCTGATTACTGACTCGAAAGGTGGCCACGGTGCTAGGGCGATTGGCGTCGCGGGTGTAATGGGTGGCGCAAATACTGAGGTCACTTCAAAGACAACAAACATTCTACTGGAGTCAGCATACTTTGAGCCAGTGACTATCGCAAGGAGTGCACGGCGCCATAAACTGCCGAGTGAGGCGAGTAAGCGTTTCGAGCGCGGCATTGACCCGAAAATGCAGGAGAGTGCGGCCCTTTTTGCAGCGGAATTGCTTGTTGAGCTCGGTGGTGCGAAAATACAGAGCCAGAACGCGAGTCAAGAATTTATACACCTTGCGGAAGTCGAGTCAGAGTCTACAAGTGTACGTGAAATACTACTTTCATTTCATGAGGTGAAGCGACTACTCGGGGTTGATGTTCCGAAAGATGAGATCGAGAATATACTACTGAACATCGGGTGTAAGTTCAAGGAGCGTGACGCGGAAACAGCGACAGTGTTGGCACCTTCATGGCGTCCAGACTTGACAATTCCAGCAGATTTGGTTGAAGAGGTGGCACGAATTTGGGGGTATGACAGGATACCGTCTGAGTTACCGAAGCCCAGTTTTGTCGAGTCCAAGAGCCTTAACAAGTCGGAAGATATGTTGAGACGCCAGAAAATTGCGTCAGATATGCTCGCGAGTAGAGGTTTTGTCGAGGTTCTTACTTATCCGTTCAGTTCTACTGGTGACATCAAGATCTCAAACCCACTCGCGGGTGACAAGCCATACCTTCGGCGGTCAGTTCTCGAAACACTAATTGACGCGGCGTCCTTGAACATGCGGCGCCAGAATGTGAACATTAAACTGTTTGAAGTGGGCAAAGTGTTCCTGAAAAGAGGCGGTCCTGAGGTTGAGGTCCCAGCCATCGAAGGTGGTGCGCTGCCAGACAAGAAGACTTTGGGCATGATTGCCCGCGCACTGCCTGATCAACCAACCCACCTCGCCGCAGTAATCTCGGATGAGGAGCGCGACGACAACTGGAAGTATGCGCTTGCTGAAGTGGAGAACACCCTGAGAGCATACGGTATCTCGAAGGATGCGACACTCAGTTTTACATCTGATCGATCCCACGAACACTTTCACCCGACCCGTTGCGCTAGTGTAAATATCAACTCAGAACAAGTCGGCGTCGCAGGTGAGCTTAACCCGCGGGTTGTCGAAAAACTGCAGCTCAATAAGCGTTCTAGTGCATTTGAAATTGACCTCGACAAGCTCAACAAGTTCAAGGAGCAGAAGCCGTTTGACGCAAAATTGGTCAGCACATTCCCATCAGCGAGTGAAGACTACGCTTTCGTGGTGGACCAGACTGTCGAAGCTGGCGCGTTAAAGTCTATTATAGCACATACTGTTACGCGTGTTGAAAAAGACCTGCTCGAGTCGGTGGAACTGTTTGATGAGTATATACACAAGCGGTTTGGTGAAGACAAGAAGTCCTTAACTTTTGCCGTGAAACTGCGCGGGAATCGCACTTTGAAGAATGACGAGATCCAGAAGGTGCGGGCCGAGATTATTGGTGCGGTCGAAAAACTGGGGGGCAAACTAAGGTTATAGAGTCGAAGTTCACAATTTTGATCGTCACCGGGATGTCGGGTGGCGGCAAGTCTACCGTTATGTCGGCACTTGAGGACGTAGGGTTTTTCGTTGTTGACAATTTACCACCGAAGTTGATGCTGAGCTTCGTAGACTTGATGTTGCAGGGCGGTTCAATCAAGAAGTTAGCATTCGTTGTGGATGTCCGCTCGAGAGAGTTTTTTGACGAGCTCGACGGGGTGTATGACCAGCTTATGTTGCGTAACGTGGGCGCTAAAACACTGTTCATCGATGCATCTAACTCCGAGTTGGTTAAGCGGTTTGAGAAAGTGCGGCGCCCACACCCATTGCAAGGTGACGGCGGAAGCATTTTGGACGCAATTTCTCGCGAGCGACGTGTTCTCGAAGGCATTAAGAAGCGGGCCGATGTAACTATTAATACATCTTCACTGTCGATTCATGACCTTGCGCGGGAACTTATCGCTACCCTTGACTCCGACTCGCAGAGGAAGTTGAAAGTGCACATTTTGAGCTTCGGGTTCAAGCACGGGCTGCCCATTGACGCAGAGTTTGTGTTCGATGTGCGGTGGTTGCCAAATCCGTTTTGGGTGGATGAACTACGGGAGATGAACGGTAATGACGATAGAGTTGCTGATTTCGTTTTCTCTACACCTGAAGCCACTCAGTTTCTGGACCGGTTGGTGCCATTGGTGAAAGACACATTTTCAGGGTTCCTGCACGAGAACAAGTCCCACATCACAGTTGCGTTTGGGTGCACGGGGGGGAAGCACCGTTCAGTTGCGTTCGCGCGCCGGTTTGCGAAAGAGTTGAAGAGCAGTGGGATCGATGTTGACATTCTGAATAGAGATGTGGAGCTGACATGATTAACACTTCCGAAGAGATTAAAGCCAGCCTACTGGGTCGGACGCCTGAGGATGATATTGCAACACTAATTGAGACATGCGCAATGTTCTCGATTGCCGCAGTGGTCAGTGGTAAGAATCCATCGGACGCAGTCATCCACTTTAACCTGAATTCGCAAGATGTCGCCGTGCGCATAGTGTCTAATATTCAACGCTTAGTGCCCAAATTCAACGACGAGTACTTCGAAATATCTGACACCTCAAACAGAGTCACGCTCAATATAGTTAAGGATGTGGTGCCACTGCTTCGCGAACTTCAATTGCTCGATCATCAGGGACTGCCCTACAAAGGCTTCAACCCCGACATAATACTGTGTGACGATAAGTACATTAAGGACGCGCTAATTGGCCTGTTTCTAGTCCGAGGCACCGCAAGCACTCCGAAAAAGAACGGTATCATTGAGTTTTCCTGTCCGACTGAGAACCTGGCGCTCGCAATCGTTGGGCTCATCGACAGAATTCACGTTCTTTCAAGTCACCGCGTTGTCAATAATCAGGCTAGGGTTAGTATAAAAGGGATGCAGAATATGGTTGACCTGCTCCGGACAATTGGTGCAGAAGATGTTGCCCAGAGCTGGGAAAAGCGTGTTGAAGACTGCGAGATCAGCAAGAACACTAACCGGCTGGTGAACTTTGATATGGCGAATATAACACGTGCTGCACAAGCTGCTGCCACTGCCTGCAATGCGATTCGGGAGGCCTACGAAATTATCGGATACAACAACATTCCGGAGTCACTTCGGGAGGCGGGTGACTTGCGACTGAAGTTCCCCAACTATTCACTTCAAGAGTTGATTGACGAGTCGGAGTTCAACGTATCAAAGCACGCACTCGCGGGCAGGTTAAGGAAATTGAGCTCACTTGCCACCTCTCTGAAGAAGGGGTGACACAAACACCCCACTACTGGCATCCTTGGCTCCCCCTCATGTCATCCTTGGCTCCCCCTCATGTCATCCTTGGCTCCCCCTCATGTCATCCTTGGCTCCCCCTCATGTCATCCTTGGCTTTATGCCGAGGATCCACAAAGGGACGCACCCCGCCGCCCCTGGACCCTCGGGACAAGCCCAAGGGTGACATGATGATACAAGCCCCCGCCCCTGTCATCCTTGGCTTTATGCCGAGGATCCATCGCTAAGGCGTCACGCACCCCGCCTGCACTGGACCCTCGGGACAAGCCCAAGGGTGACATGGGAACTGACTGTGCACTGGACCCTCGGGACAAGCCCAAGGGTGACATGGGGTTGGTGTGACATTTTGTCGTGTCATTAACAGGAAAATGTGCTCGATTTAACAAAAACAGTATTCTGCGCTATAATGAAACAACAGAAAGGAAAAAATGAAAAGAACATTTCAACCTAATAATCGCAAGCGCGCCAAAAAGCACGGTTTCAGACTGCGTATGAGCACAAAAGCAGGTCGTAGCATCCTCAAGTCAAGAAGGGCTAAAGGCAGAGCTAAACTTTGCGCATAGTTCAGACCAAAATGGTCCTAGCGATTAGGTTATATCAGAAGTATGTGTCACCTTTGTTTCAACCAAGGTGTCGATATTACCCTACATGCTCAAATTACGCACTTCAAGCAGTCCAAAAGAAGGGGTATTTCCGTGCAGTGCCGCTAATTATGGTGCGCATTTTGAAGTGCAACCCGCTATTTCCTGGGGGTGTTGACCTAGTTCCAGATTCTAGCGCTCCGCAGTCTAACTTGTCGAGAATTAAAGAGCACAACAACTTGACGAGAGGGGTAGCACACTAATGTATCAAATATTTATGCCGATAGAGTGGCTAGTTTCTTACATATTCTACGGTATCCACGAAGTTCTTGCAGTTTTTCTGGGCAGTGGACCCGGTGGTGCGTGGATATTGTCGATTGCATTTTTGACTATCCTGATTCGTATCTGTATTTTGCCACTTTTCATCAAGTCGATTCACTCAACTCGTAAACTGCAGACACTTCAGCCGCAGATGCGTGCTATCCAAAAGAAGTATAAGGGCAAGAAAGACCAGGCGTCAAGGGAGGCAATGAGCCGCGAAACTATGGCGCTTTATCAAGAGCACGGTGCGAACCCTATGGGTGGCTGCCTACCGTTGTTGATTCAGTCGCCGTTCTTCATTGCGTTATGGCAGATGTTGTCGAACCTGAAGAATATTTCTAATGGTGACCTTGAGCCGCTGGGACCAATTAACCAACAACTTGCGAGCGACTTTGAGCATTCGTCATTCTTTGGCATTAGCGTTGCGGACACTTTGCAGACAGTAGAGGGGACACTCGGACGCGTTATCATCATCATAATGATTGCGATAATGTGTATTGTGATGTTCTGTAGTCAACGCTTGGTTATGCTGAAGAATATGCCTATCGCTGCAAAAGAGGGCCCGCAGTTCAAAATGCAGCAGTCTATGGTCTACATCTTCCCGTTTATGTACATCTTCTCGGGCGCAGTGTTCCCCGTCGGGATGCTGATTTATATGATGACTACTAACCTCTGGACACTTGGACAAGGCATTTGGCAGCTCGAGTTTATGCCTACGCCAGGGTCTGAGGCGGCTGAAAAGCGTGAAATGAAACTCCAAAAGAAACTTGACATTGAGAAGCAGCTCATGAAAGAGAATGATCCCGAGAAGTATCAAGAGCTCTACGGTGTGCCTGACGAGCGGAAAAAGCAGCGGGAACAGCCAGTGAAACGGAAAGCCAACAAGAAATCTAGCGCGCAAACTGGTGTAAAAAAGGCATCAAGTAGCGTGGCGAAAAAGAGTTCAGTAAAGAAAGGAAAATGATGGCAGAAACAAATGAAGAGATGGTGACTCAAGCAGAGTTAGGAGCGGATTATATCGAGGAGTTGCTAGATATAGCGGACATCGACGGCGACATAGAGACGGGCGCGAAGAACGACCGACCATATATTTCTATTGTATCAGAAAATCAAGACGATTTGAAGAAATTAACTGGTGAAGATGGTGAAGTGCTTCTTGCGCTCCAAAACTTGACACGGCTGACCGTGGGCGAAGAGTATAACGAGAAAACTGGGCTGCTGCTTGACATCAATGGATGGCGTGAGGAGCGACTCAAGAACATCATATCTCTGGCGGACGATGCGATTGCGAAGGCGGAAACTGAAGGTGCAGTGGAACTTCCTGGGATGAATTCGTTTGAACGCAAAACTGTGCATGATTATGTCTCCGAAAAGGGGTTCTTCTCGAAGTCTGAGGGCATCGGGAAAGAGCGTCATATAGTGGTACTAAAAGAGCAGCCTGCAGAAGAAGATGAGGCTGAAGAAAGTGCTGAACCTACTGGAGAGTAGTACTTAAGGAGAGAGGTTGACATGAACGATAGGTATGAACTAAACAAGAATCTGGCACAAATGCTTAAGGGCGGTGTCATAATGGATGTCTCAAACCCAGAGCAGGCGGAAATTGCCCAGAATGCGGGTGCTGCAGCGGTGATGGCACTTGAACGGATTCCAGCGGATATACGCGCGGCAGGTGGGGTTTCTCGGATGAGCGATCCGAAGATGATACGGGGTATTCAGGATGCCGTGTCGATTCCAGTGATGGCAAAAGTTCGCATTGGACATATCGTTGAGGCGCAGATACTTCAGGCAATCGAGATTGACTACATTGACGAGTCCGAAGTACTCTCACCAGCGGACGACGTTTTTCACATCAACAAGACTAGGTTCAGCGTGCCGTTTGTCTGTGGCGCCAAGGATTTGGGCGAGGCACTGCGCCGTATTGCGGAAGGTGCTTCGATGATTCGGACCAAAGGTGAGCCGGGAACTGGTGACGTTATCCAGGCGGTGCGCCACATGAGAAAAATGCAGCAACAGACGCGCCAGATTAAAGCAATGGACGAGGATGAGCTGTTCGAAGCGGCAAAACAACTACAGGTTCCACTCGACTTGGTGAACTACGTGCATGAGAATGGCAAGCTCCCAGTAGTTAATTTCGCAGCAGGTGGCGTTGCGACCCCAGCAGACGCGGCGTTGATGATGCAGCTCGGTGCCGAAGGGGTGTTCGTGGGGTCTGGTATTTTCAAGAGCGGTGACCCTGCGAAGCGGGCTGCAGCGATTGTGAAGGCTGTGACTAATTTTGAGGATGCCGCTATGATTGCGGAGTTGTCCACGGATTTAGGTGAGGCAATGGTGGGCATAAACGAGCAGGAAATTGAGCTGCTGATGGCTCAGCGCGGCGAGTAATGCGATGAAAAGCGTCGGGGTACTGGCACTTCAAGGGGCGTTTGTCGAGCATGAAAATATGCTGGCTAGGCTTGGCGTTGACTCGTTTGAGATTAGGCAGCGTGAAGATTTGGACTCGGCAATTCGTGAGCACAGACTAGATGGTATTGTAATTCCAGGCGGCGAGAGCACTGTGATTGGTAAACTACTACGGGAACTTGACCTTTACGATCCGCTGCAGAGTGCGCTTCAGAATGGTCTTCCCGCGCTGGGCACGTGTGCAGGGCTGATTATGCTGGCTAAGAAAGTGGTCTCCGACAGGGTTTCTACTGCGGATGTGCTTGCCACTGGCGGTGAGGCGGAGTATTTCGGTGTGCTTGACGTCGAGGTGAAGCGTAATGCATTTGGTCGACAGCTCGGTAGCTTTGCGACGCGGTCTGACTTCGCGGGCACGGACATCCCCATGGTGTTCATTCGTGCACCCTTCGTTGCTCAGTGTGGCCCTGATGTTGAAGTTCTTGCACGTGTGGATGGCAAAGTGGTTGCGGTCCGGCAGAACAACATCCTCGCGACCGCGTTTCACCCCGAGTTGACTGGTGACCTGACCGTGCACACTGCGTTCGTGGGGATGGGGTAATTTGACAATGGCACTGCGCGGTGTTATACTAAAGATATGAGCTCAGAGGTGCAAGAGACGGAGAGAGATAGAGTATCGCTTGGTTATTCAACTAGTGATCTTTACGCCAAATACTTGCCCGTACAGCTCTGGGGTGTTCTTGAAAACAACGCTGATCTAGACTTCGATATCTATGTGTTTACAGACTATATTAGTGACATCAACATCGAGCGCATAGATAAAGTGTTGCAGCACTTCGGTAATGCTAAGATAAAATACATCAAGGTGGAAAACTCAATTTTTGAAGAAGCTAATACACCACAATGGAATGGCAGTTACGCAACGTATTACAAACTGCTCTTTGAAAAAAAGCTACCTGAAGTTGAAAGGATTCTGCACTTAGACATCGACACAATCTGTCAAGGAAGCCTCCGCCCACTATTAAGTATTGATATGAAGGGCAAGTTGATAGCTGCTAGAACTGAAGGCGCAGCAAAAAAGCACGTAAACAGTCACGGCCTCGAAATGGAGGAGCAAATTAACGCAGGTGTTGTGTTGTTTGACCTACGCGCAATACGTGCGGCCAATCTTGGAACGGATTTTTTGTTGAAGGTCTTTGTCGAAAACAGTGCAGTCTTAGAATATCCTGAGCAAGACATCCTCAATTTAGTCTACGCCAACAATATTCGCTATTTTGACGAGACTTACAATCGTCGGTATTGGGGCGATGAGCCTCTTCTGCATCATAGACGCACCAAAAGTTGGGTGCTTGAGCAAATCACTTGGCATATACTTAAGCCAAAGCCTTGGACTCTCCCGCGCTGGTACTGGTTGGGGCGCGCATATCGCAAAGTCTACCTAAAAACCAAGGTGATTACTGGGGATCTAGGTTATGAGCAGCCCACACGACTCGATTCGCTCAAGAAGGGCGAGATGTTCAACGCATTCGGAACCTCCTGGCTTTGCAAGCTGCTCTACACTCTTAAGACGGCACTGAGGCACAACAAACCGTGAACCAAAATACATGTGTAGGGGTCGGTCTGCTACACTTTGAGTATGCGAAGTGAACGAGATAGTGTTGAGTCGGCGAAGCGTGCGGTCTACGTTCTGTTCTTCTGTTTCGGCATCGTGTATATTACGTTTCTGTCACGCCTAGTCGAGATCAGAGAGTTACTCGGAGGCATAACGCCTGGTGAAGCAAGCCTAATCCTGCTGTGTCTCTCACTCGGGTCAACCGCGGTCACTCCGATAGGCGGTGCACTGCTCGAGCGCGTCTCGATCAGAAAAGTTGTCCGCATTTTCGGTGCACTCTGCGCTGTGATGTTGGTTATCATGTCCTTTCTAGCAACTAGCGCTAATTATGCGGGGTGTCTGGTTTGCGCTGTTCTGATGGGTGCCTGCAACGGTATGAGTAATGTGGCGAACAATGTTGCTGGTGTCGCGGTGGAGAAACGGGGAGGCGGAAAGTCTATGATGCCGCGATTCCACTCTTTCTTCCAGATAGGTGCAGTGTGCGCAACGCTAGTGTCTCAGTTTTGGGCATTCTTCGCGTTCGACTTCCGGTTACAGTGCATTCTAGCATCTGCGGTTGCGATCATGTCTACCAACCTTGTTGCATCACGCCTCTACACATCAACAAATATCGATACCAGTGCCGCAATCAGTGAGGCAGCAGTTGAGTCAGACGGCGTCCTAATCAACCCCAGCCTAAAGGACAAACTTCATGCAAAAGGACTGGACCTGAACTTAATGCTAGTCGGGCTGATAATATTGGCCTCCACGCTAACCGAGGGGACTGGAAATGACTGGATTTCGCAAGGTGTAGTTGAGACGTTTGAAACACCAGAGGCGGTCGGCTTGTTTAGCATGTGGACATATCTACTTGTTACTGCTGTGACGCGCTTTTTCGGTGGCAATATACTTGACCGGCTCGGGCGCGTCTTGGCGATGAGGATCAGTTTCGCGTCTGCACTGTTCGGTGTTACTTTCTTTATCTTCACGCCATTTATGTTCGGCACTATTATCGCAGCAGTTTTCTGGGGCTTCGGGGTCGCGTTAGGGTATCCTGTTTGCATCACGGTTGCTTCAGAGTCTAAGCACCACGCTGCGTTCCGTGCGTCTGTCGTTGCGTCAATGGGGACGGTTATGAACATTGCGGGCCCGCCAATAATCGGAATCCTCGCGAATGTCATCTCGATACGCTACTCGTTGATAGTCCTACTACCGGGCCTCATTATAGGTTTCCTAGCTATTCATGCTCTCAAACACCGCGATGGGTCGCCGATGAAGGAGTGAGTGGCGGATAGAGGATTTGAACCTCTGAAGGCATAGCCAACTGATTTACAGTCAGTCCCCTTTGGCCGCTCGGGTAATCCGCCATATATTTAGTTGTATCGTTCGCGGTCCAAAGGGTCCTTCCTACGTCAGTCCGCAAACATTGTTTTTGGGGCCGCTCGGGTAATCGCCATATATTCAGTTGTAACTCTAGTTAGTATAGCGCTACTCACTGCCATTGTTAAATTGCGTGTGCACACCCCGCGTAGCCCCACCCACTCCTCATGTCATCCTTGGACACCCCGCGCCATACTGTCATCCTTGGCTTTATGCCGAGGATCCATACATCAAGCCCCTCTGGACCCTCGGGACAAGCCCAAGGGTGACACGGAACGTACACCCCGCTCCCAAGGGTGACACGGGTAGACATGCGCGCGAATGAAGTTAGTGCTATACTATAGACATGACCCCGAAGTACAAGATTGACCTTAGCAGTTCGTTCTATGGTGAAGCCATAGAGCGCGGTCTGCTTTACGTCGACAAAACCCTCTTCATTGAGCATGTCTTCGACAACCCGAGTAAAGTGACCCTTATCACGCGCCCCCGCCGCATGGGGAAGACTCTCAATATGGACACCTTGCGCACATTCTTGGACCCCAAAGTTGAGTCCGAGCAGTTGTTTAAGGGCATGAAAATTGAGCAGTCCGAGTATTACAACCTCCAGAACCAGCACCCTGTGATATGGTTGAGCTTTAGGACGTTCTCAGACGGCGACCCACGCCACATTTTCTATTCGCAAATCCGACGAAACGTTGAGCATTACTTAACCGAAGAGCAGTACAGTTATGACATTAAGGGCATTATGGAGGACGGCGTTCAAACCTCTAACCTATTGCCAGCAGTAAGGTTGCTCTGTGAGAATATTGAAGAGGTATACGGCAAGCGCCCAGTAGTGCTCATCGATGAGTATGACAAACTTTATATGGACACCGCGAAAAAAGGGGGACCTGACTATGACAATGCCCGCGAGTTCACCAAAGGCATTATGGCACCTGCCCT